>CACZRW010000093.1 GCA_902783675.1 uncultured Pseudomonadota bacterium
AGCAAAGCTTATGGCTGTGGTGCGCTCTTTTGATTTTAACGGCCTGTCCGACCTTGTCGCGGCATTAAAGCAAGGCGACGGCGAAGTCATGGAGGCCTTTACCGAAGCTCTTGCCGTGAACGAAACCTTGTTTTTCCGCGACATTCTCGCTTTTAGACACTTAGAGGAAATGGCCTTTCCCTTCCTTTTAAAAAACCGCCGCGAAGGCTCAACGATTCGCATTTTATGCGCGGGCTGCTCCAGCGGACAAGAGCCCTATTCCGTCGCCATGGTGGTCAAGGATTTTCTAGAAAAGAACCCCTCGCTCAAAGTTGAAATTGTTGCGATTGACATATCCGCATCCATGCTTTCAAAGGCAAAGGGAGGTATTTACACTCAATTTGATGTCCAGCGCGGCCTGCCGATAAAAATGCTTTTAAAGAACTTTACCAAAGAGTCCGGCGCATGGCATATAAACGACGATCTAAAGCAAATGGTCACCTTTAAAAAGCTCAATCTTTTGAATGACTTAACCCCGCTGGGCAAGTTTGATGTTATCTTTTGTCGCCATCTTATAAAGCACTTTGACCTTGTCTTAAAGCCGGTAATTTTGGAGAAGTTCGCGGACATTTTAAACCCCGACGGGCTTCTTTTCCTGGGTGAAGGGGAAACGACGCTGGGACTTACCGAATCCTTTAGAAGCGTTGTAAAATCCGTCCCCTACCTTTTCCAAAAGATAAGCGCATAAGCCTTATTTTTTCTGCTTTTTAAGATAGACATAAAAGGCACCGCCACCGCCGTCTTTAGCCACCGCCTCGGTAAAGGAAAGGATAAAGGGGCGAATATCGGGATTATTAAGCCAGTTAGGAAGCTCGACGCGAAGCTTGCCCGTTTTATGCAAGAAACCCGCTTCGTCCTCAACCATTCTGCCTTTGCCCGTCACAATAATAACCAAGCGCGCTTTGGCATTATAGGATGAAAGGATAAAATCCCGCACCTTTACAAACGCCTCTTTAAGCGTAAAACCGTGCAAGTCAAGCCGCGCCTCTGCCTCTATTTTTCCTTTTCTAAGCCGCTCTGCCAATCGCCTGTCCAAAGAAGTAACATCGCCAAGAGTAAGCGGTCTTTTATTATCCTTATTAAGCCGCGGTAAAACGGGGCAAACTTCCTCGCAAATCTTGACCTCGGCGCGTCGCCGCACGGGCGCCGGATTATTCTTGTTCGCCGAGGCAAGGCGCTTGTCCTTACGAACGGTTTTGGCAACTTCCTGCCACAAATCCTCATCTTTTAGGAAGGAGCACATAATAAGTCCCTCTCGCTTTCATGGCGCCGGCTTTGGTAAAAGCCTTCTCACCGAATCCCCAGAAAAAGTCGCCGCGCACCGGCCCTTTTATCGCACTGCCGACATCTTGCGCCAACATCAATCTTTGCAAAGGCACTCCGTCCGCATCGCTGGTATCGAGCCACAACGGCACACCCAAAGGAATATATACCGGATCAACCGCCATGCTCCGCCCTGCGGTAAGCGGAATCCCCATAGCCCCGAAAGGCGCTTTGCCTTTGGTTTTCTTAAAGAAAATATAGCGGTGATTCTTTTTCATAAGCTCTTTTGCTTTTTTGGGATTAGCCAAAAGCCACTTACGAATGTTGGGCATGCTTGCCTCGTCGGCGGAAAGATAGCCTGCCGTGACTATTTCTTTACCTATGGAAGTAAAAGGTCTTTCGTTGCTGGCGGCATACCCGACCTTAACCTCTTTTCCGTTTTCCAAAAGCACGCGCCCCGAGCCTTGTATTTGCAAAATAAACAAATCCACGGGGTTATCAAGCCACATCAACACGGGCGCTTTAAGGTCTTTTTCTATCTTGCCCCGTGCGGGATAAAGAGCGAGCTTATCCTTTACCACCTGCGCGAAAAAGCGGCTTTTATCCGCCGTAATCCCGAAGTCCGTCAGGTTTATTTCTATCAAGTCCGCGGGACGCCCGAGCAAAGGATATTTATACTTCGCGCTTTTCTTATAAGAGCCCTTGACCCCCGCTTCATAATAGCCGGTAAAAAGCCCTTCGGATTTACTCGCTCCCCTACTCGCACCAACGCCGACAGCATCTCTCGCGCCCTCACCCGCCGCAACGATTGCAAACGGTTGAAGTTCTTGTTTTATAAGGGTTTTTAGCGCGTCATTATCCCCTTTAAATCCTGCTAACTTTCCGCATACTTCCTGCCAATCCCCGACTTTACCGAACTCGGCTTTCCCCGGCAAAAACGGCGTATCCTCGGGCTTTTTTAAAATAGCCTCACACGAGTGCAAAAAGGCGGGTAGTGCTTCCAAAAAATTATCGTTTTCAAAGGCGGGTAAGTCCTCAAACTCTACCTTTTTAAGAAAAGGCGCTTCGCTCTCGGCGTCGTTGGTCGCAGGCTCTTCCACAGCAGGTGGCTCTGTCGGCTCTAAAAGCGCCGGAAAGGGGTCAAGCTCCTCTACCGCAAACGCCTGCCCCTCATCGCTGTTTTTAAACCGCTCGGCCGCAGCAAAATAAAGTTCCACTCCGCCCGCGGCGGCAAACAGCATCGCCCCGATAAAGGCTATTATTTTTGCCGCGCGTCCCATTATTTAGCTTCCGCCTTTAGCGCTGATGAGCAACCAATTAGGCGATTTTGCCTTAAGGTCGCGCTTAAACTCCCATATATCGATAACCGTGCTTATCATAACCGCATCGCCCTCGATAACCGCTCCGTTGGCATCAGTTACCACCTTTGCCTGCTCGGTCTCAAACTCCACGGTTATTTTTGCCTCTGTCCCCGTCAAAGAGGCGTTTAGAATCTTGGCTTCCTTAAACCCTACCAAAGTCTGCTCTATTTTTTCGCCGCGCGCTTTATATCCCTCTATCGCCGCGGTAAACTTATTTAAAATCTTTTCATCTACAAGGTTTTTAAGCGTCTCCGTATCACCTTTGTTAAACGCTTCCACAATCATTTCAAACGCCTTTTTAGCGCCGATAAGGAACTTCTCCTCGGAAAAGTTTTTATCCACCTTGCGCATATCATAAAAAGCCGCTTTTAAAGGATCTCTTTCGCCTTCCTCTTGCGCGCTTTTTTCTTTTTCGGCCTCTTCTTTCAAAAACGCGGCTTCAATTTTCCCCGGAAATTGCACGATGTTACTTTTGTTTTTCTCTTTTCCTTCGTCTTCGAAGCGTGTTCCCAAAGTCTTTCCAAGGCGATACACGAGCACCGCCGCGATAATTCCCAAAATTAATATATCCAAGTATTCCGAACTCATTTTTCATTTACTTTCTTTAAAAAGGATTGTATCTCTTAGCGATACTAAAAAATATCCGTTTATTTATCAATTTAAAAAAGGAAACTTTAAATGACAGACCAACAAAACCAAGAAAACCAACCCGCCGCCGCTAACTCTGAACAACCCGCCGCGCCGTTAATCATCAACACCCAGTATTTAAAAGACTTATCTTTTGAATCTCCCAACGCTCCCGCTATTTTCGTTGATATGAAGCAATCGCCAGATGTAAGCGTAAACCTTGATGTCAAGGCGTCCAATATCAAAGACAACCTTTTCCGTGTATCCCTTTTAATCAGTGCTGAAGCCAGATATAAGGATAAAGTTGCTTTTATTTGCGAATCCGAGTTTTGCGCAATTGCGACCATTAATGTCTCGCCGGAGCATTTAGAGCCGGTCTTGTTGGTAGAAGTGCCGAAGTTCCTTTTCCCATCGGCGCGCGAGATTATCGCCACCACCACCAGAAATGGCGGATTTATGCCGCTGCTGCTTAATCCCATAGATTTTATGGCGCTTTACATAAACAAAAAGCAGCAACAACCCGGAGCAGCTCCGGCAACACCCGCAAACGAAGATAAGAAAAAAGAGGACTAATCCTCTTTTTCTTTTTCTTTACGCCATATAGGGTCGGTAATTTTATCTAAAAACGCTTCGTGCAACTTGATTTCATCATCGGGAACGGGAAACACGCGCGCGGCATGAAAGGGCCTTTCCGCCCTACTCGCTCCGTTTTGCATATCTTTTAGATTACCCATCATAAAAGTCGGCTCGTGCCCGCCGATAAGCTCTAAATATACATCGGCAAGAAGCTCGGCATCAAGAAGCGCCCCGTGTTTTGTCCGCGCGGAATTATCAATACCAAACTTACGGCAAAGCGCATCAAGGCTTTTAGAATCCCCCGGAAACATTCGTTTAGCTATAGTATAAGTATCTATAACGCGGCTCATGGTAATCAATTCTTTATTAGCAAGCTCCAGCTCATTATTTATAAATCCCATATCAAAAGACGCATTATGAATTACGATATCGGCATCACCTATAAAATCCAAAAAATCATCAGCTATCTCGGGAAAAGTCGGTTTATCCGCCAAAAACTCCGCCGTCAACCCGTGGATTTTAACCACTTCCTCCGGCACATCTCTTAAAGGATTAAGATATATATGAAAGTTTTTTTCCGTCGCCACATGGTTAATAAGCTCAACACAACCGATTTCAACCATTCTATCGCCTGATAAAGCACTTAATCCCGTAGTTTCAACATCTAAAGCAACTTCTCTTTGCATTTTTACCTCTGTTTATTTTTACCCTGTGGATAACTGTGATAACTCTTATTCTTTTTCACTTATTTAAACTTTTTTAAACCATAAACTAATTTTAAACCCAATTTAACCAACTTTATTTTTAAAATCCATTTTTAAAAGTTGATAAGTTGTATATTTTTATTTTTATATTAAAAATCAATAAATTAACCTAATATAACAACCTTAATAACTGCGGTATAATTATAGTATAAAAAATAATAAAACTTATCCCCAAGGACTATAAACAACCAAAACCTTTTTATAATATATTATTGTTTAAAAAGAAGGTTCTTGACAAATCGGCACTGACTCCCTATACTCCGAACCATCTTTCAAAAAGTCCGTTCTGGGCTTTTATAAAATCCTTACTTATTTAAACATTTATCAAAGTGAAAATACAATGCATTTAAAAGAATTAAAAGAAAAGTCGCCTACGGAACTTTTAAAATATGCCGAGGATTTAGGTGTTGAAAATGCCTCTACTTTAAGAACCCAAGAGTTATTATATGCTATTTTAAAGCACCTTGCCACGCAGGACATAACCATAACCGGCGACGGCGTTATTGAAATTATGCAAGACGGCTTTGGTTTTTTACGCTCACCGAAAGCTAACTATCTTGCCGGTTCTGACGATATATATGTATCCCCCAGCCAAATTAAAAAGTTCTGTTTAAGGACGGGTGATACGGTTGAAGGTGAAATCCGTGCTCCCAAAGAAGGGGAAAGATACTTTGCTTTATCAAAAGTAAATAAAATCAATTATGAAGATCCCGAATCCACTAAATACCGTATTAACTTTGACAACTTAACGCCGCTTTTTCCTAACGAAAAGCTTAATTTAGAAATTTTAGATAGTAAAAATAAAGACTTAACACATCGTATTATTGAACTGATTGCTCCTCAAGGAAAGGGGCAAAGGTGTTTGTTAGTCGCTCCGCCTCGGACGGGTAAGACGGTAATGCTGCAAAATATAGCTAATTCCATAGCTGAAAATCACCCCGAGGTTTACCTTATAGTGCTTTTAATTGATGAAAGGCCCGAGGAAGTAACCGACATGATTCGCTCGGTAAAAGGTGAAGTTATAAGCTCAACCTTTGATGAACCTGCCGCGCGCCATGTCCAAGTGGCTGAAATGGTGATTGAAAAGGCAAAACGCCTTGTTGAACATAAGCGCGATGTGGTGATTTTACTGGATTCCATCACTCGTCTGGCGCGTGCTTACAACACCACCGTTCCCAGCTCGGGTAAAGTATTGACCGGCGGTGTAGATTCAAACGCCTTGCAAAGACCTAAACGCTTTTTAGGTGCTGCTCGTAATATAGAGGAGGGCGGTTCGCTCACGATTTTCGGCACTGCCTTGATAGACACGGGCTCGCGCATGGATGAAGTTATTTTTGAAGAGTTTAAAGGCACCGGTAACTCGGAAATCATTCTTGACAGGAAATGCTCGGATAAGCGCATATTCCCCGCAATTGATGTGGGTAAGTCCGGCACGCGTAAAGAGGAATTGCTTGTTGATAAAGTAACCTTGCAGAAAATGTGGATTTTACGCCGCGTTCTTATGCCTATGGGCACGACCGAAGCGATGGAGTTCTTGATTGATAAGTTAAAGCAATCCAAGAATAACAGCGCGTTTTATGACGCAATGAACAGTTAGAAAATGTCCGCCGACGATACGATATTTGCCCTTTCGACCGGATTTGTAAAATCGGGAATAGGGGTGATTCGTATCTCGGGCAAAGGCGTAAAATTGGCGCTTTCTTTGGTGTGCGATTATGAAAATCCCACGCCGAACTATGCCAAACTATGCTCTGTAAAAGATATTAAAACCGGCGAGATAATTGACCAAGGTCTGGCTTTATATTTTTGTGCGCCGAAAAGCTATACCGGCGAAGATGTTGCCGAGTTACATATTCACGGCTCGCGCGCGGTTATAACTAACATATTGGAAACATTAAGTAATATTGAGGGGTTGCGACCCGCCGAGCGAGGAGAGTTTACTAAAAGGGCGGTTATAAACGGCAAGATGGACTTGACCTCTGCCGAAGGTGTAAACGACTTGATAAACGCCCAAACCGACGAGCAAAGAAAGCAAGCTTTGCGCCAAATGTCTGGCGAGTTGGCAGATTTATACGAAGGCTGGCAAAACCGCATAAAACGGCTTTTAGCGCATCTGGAGGCGTATATTGATTTTCCCGAGGAAGACATACCTCAAGACCTGGAAACAGCCTCTACGGGCGAAATAAACGCTCTTTTAAAAGAAATAAAGGAGCACCTCGCCGATAATCACAAAGGCGAGATTTTACGCCAAGGCTATTCTGTTGCGATAATCGGCGCTCCCAACGCCGGCAAATCCAGCCTTTTGAATAAACTGGTAAAGCGCGACGCCCCCATTGTTTCCTCTTTGGCAGGCACTACCCGCGATATTATAGAGGTTTTTCTTGACCTTGACGGTTTTCCGGTAATCCTTGCCGACACCGCAGGGCTTAGAGAAGCCAAAGATATGGTAGAGCAGGAGGGGATAAAGCGTGCTTTAAAGCGTGCCGCCTCGGCAAATTTGAAACTGGCGGTTTTTGATGGCGCAAAGTATCCTGAAATGGACGCCGAAACATTGTCTTTATGCGATAAAAACACATTGAAAATAATCAATAAGTCTGACCTTATCGGGAATCACAATGTAATTACAAAAGAAAATGATGTTATTCTAACTAACTCATTGACGGGAAAGGGTTTAGATGCGGTTTTAGCTTTTATAAAAAAGCGTGTTTCCGACGAATTGTCTTTAAGAGAAAATCCGGCGCTTACCCAAATTCGCCACCGTGAAGCTCTGACCGAATGCGCGGCGGCTCTTTCCCGCTCGCTCAAAGCTCCTCAAACGGATTTAAAGGCGGAAGATTTACGTCTTGCCGCCAGAGCTATCGGTAAAATCACGGGGCAAATTACGGTTGATGAAGTGTTAGACATTGTTTTTAAAGAGTTTTGTATAGGAAAATAAAAAAAGGTTCGGAATCACAATGGAATCACTTCTTACAAATAATTTTGATGTTATAGTCGTGGGCGGAGGGCACGCCGGTTGCGAAGCAGCATCGGCTGCTGCTCGCACGGGCGCTAAAACCGCGCTTTTTACTTATAAGCCGGAAAACCTTGGCGAGATGTCCTGCAACCCGTCCATAGGCGGTTTGGCAAAAGGGCATTTAGTAAGAGAGGTTGACGCCCTTGGCGGACTTATGGGTAAAGTCATCGACGCCTCGGGTATTCATTTTCGCGTTCTTAACCGCTCCAAAGGCCCGGCGGTTTACGGCCCTCGTTCTCAAGCAGACCGCAAACTTTATCGCCAAAAAATGAAGGAGCTTCTGGAATCACAAAGTAATAACACCATAATATATGCAAAAGTTGAGGAATTGCTGTTTGAGGACGATAAAATCACCGGTATAAAAACCGCACAAGGTGTTGAATACAAAGCGAAAACGGTTATTCTTACCACCGGCACTTTTTTAAACGGTTTAATGCACACCGGCGAGCAAAAAACAATCGGCGGCCGCGTTGGCGAGGACTCTTGTTCGGGAATCACATTGTGCTTACGAAAAATGGGTTTTGAAATAGGCAGGCTGAAAACCGGCACCCCCTGCCGCCTGGACGGCACAACCATAGACTGGAGCAAGACCGAGCTGCAAATGCCGGACGAGGAGCCGGAGCCGTTTTCCTTTATGACCGACAAAAGCACCGTCCCGCAAATCCCTTGCCATATAACTTACACCACCACCGAAACCAAGGATATTGTGCTGAAAAACCTTGATAGAGCGCCGCTTTACGACGGACAAATCCAAAGCACGGGCCCTCGTTATTGCCCCAGCTTTGAAACTAAAATCGTCCGCTTTGCCGACAAAGAAACGCATCACATCTTTTTGGAAAAGGAAGGCTTGGACGACAACACCATTTATCCTAACGGACTTTCAACTTCGTTGCCGCTGGATGTGCAACAGGCGCTGATTGCCTCAATCCCCGGGCTGGAGAACGCCAAGATGTTGCGCCCCGGCTACGCGATAGAATACGACTTCATCGACCCCAGGAACTTAAAGCTCACTCTTGAAACCAAAAAGATAAAAGGGCTGTTTTTGGCGGGGCAAATCAACGGCACCACCGGCTACGAAGAAGCGGCGGCTCAAGGGCTTGTAGCGGGCGTAAATGCTGGACTACAAGCACTTGATTCACGTGAAACATTAACTTTATCTCGCGCCGACTCGTATATCGGAGTAATGATAGACGACCTTATCCGTTGCGGCGTTGA
>CACZRW010000094.1 GCA_902783675.1 uncultured Pseudomonadota bacterium
AAGCGTAAGAATATGCACATTGTCGGCAAGCTCTTTAAGCCTTTCCTTATGCTTAACTCCGAAGTGTTGCTCCTCGTCAACCACGACGAGCCCAAGCCGCTTAAACTGTAAAGTCTTGGCAAGCAAAGCATGCGTGCCGATGACAATATCCATTTTGCCGTCCGCCAGTTCCGCCTTTACCAAAGCGGCCTCCTTCGCCTTAACCATACGCGAAAGCTGCCCCACCTTTACGGGAAAGTTCTTAAACCTCTCCTTAAACAGCTCAAAGTGCTGCTTTGCCAAAATGGTCGTAGGCGCAACAATCGCGACCTGTTTGCCGTCCATAGCGGCAACAAACGCCGCCCGCAAAGCCACTTCGGTTTTGCCAAAGCCGACATCACCGCACACCAACCTGTCCATAGGTCGCCCCGAGGCCAAATCACCTATAACATCATCAATACTTCGCATTTGATCGTCAGTCTCCACATAAGGGAAACCGGCAACAAAAGCATCATAGGAATCCCGCGGCACAGGCAATACATCTGCCTTTTTCAAATAGCGCGCGGCGGCGATTTTCATCAGCTTTTCCGCCATATCTCTAATGCGCTTTTTAAGCCGCCCTTTGCGCATCTGCCAAGCGCTTGAACCGAGAGAGTCAAGATTAACCCCCGCCTCCTCCGAGCCGTATTTGGAAAGCACCTCAATATTTTCCACCGGCACATAAAGCTTGTCCCCGCCGGCATAAGTGAGCAACAAACAATCGTGCGGCGCTCCGTCCACACTTACTATCTCCAAGCCCTCATACTTCCCGATACCGTGCTCGGAATGCACAACTAAATCGCCTTGAACCAAAGAAGAAACATCGGCTATAAAGTCTTTGTTTTTATTCTGCTTTTTAGGTGCTCTGGCAAGTCGTTCTCCCAATATATCCTGCTCGGTAAGCATATGGATATCTTTGGTTTCAAACCCGTGTTCCAACGCCAAGACCACGATATCCGGTTTACTCACAGGCGCCTTTACAACCTCTGCCCAAGTGTTTTTTATCCCGAAATAAATCCCTCGCTCTTTGAACAAGTGCGAAAGCCGTTCGGCGGAACCTTTGGAATAAGCGGCAATCACGGCGCGCTTGCCTTCGGCCATCTTGGCTTTTAAAAAGTCCTTTACCTCGGCGAAAACATCCTTGTCTCCGGCCGCCCTGACATCGGCGAAATCGCGAGCTTGTTTTGAGCCCATAGGAACCCCGCTCGGCACGGCAAAAGGCGTAAGGTTAAATACATTTTTCTCACTCAATGCATCTTCATATTCCTTACCGTAAAGAAACATTGCCTCGGGCCTCACGGGACGATATTTAAACCCGCCGACATCGTTTATTTTAAGCCCCTCCACCCGCGCATCATAGAAGTCCTTCACCTGCTCCAAGCGCGACTTCATCGCCGCCTCGGCTTGAAAATCAAGCACCACATCGGCATCGGGCACATAGTCAAAAATCGTAGCGAGCTCGGGATAGAAAAAAGCAAGCCAATGCTCCATACCGATGAACCTTTTGCCTTCAGAAATGCTTTCGTAAAGTTCATCGCCAGCCATCATTGATCCGAACGCTTTAAGGTAATTTTCCCTAAACAACGATATTGAAGCAGAGGTTAAAGATACTTCGCTAACAGGATGAAAAATAAAGCTTTCTATCTTTCCGACAGTTATTTGCGAAAGGGCATCAAAAGTTCTTATGCTTTCCAAAGTATCGCCGAACAAATCCAACCGCAAAGGATTTTCCGCCGAGGGAGGAAAGACATCAAAAATCCCCCCGCGCACGGCAAAGTCCCCCTGCTCCATAACTTGTTCGACTTTATTATACCCGTTCGCCGTCAGATATTTTATGAACTTCCCCAGATCCAAATCACTGCCGGCATTTATGGCAAAAGAGGACTCCTCAAAATACGACCTCGGCGCAAGTTTTCCCATCATTCCGGCGACCGTTGTAACCAGCACAAAGGGCTTTTTCACCCCCGCCGTCAAACTCGCCAAAGTGACCACTCTTTTTGCCACAACATCAACATTAGGCGACACTCTGTCATAAGGAAGTGTATCCCACGCCGGCAGCTCAAGCACCTGCATCTCGGGGCGAAAGAACTTCATTCCCGCGATAAAGGCCTGCATTTTAAAATCATTTACCGCGACATACAAAGCCGCCCCTTTATCCCTGGCAATATCTGCCACGACAAAAGGTTCATAACCGTTTACAACTTCCGCAAGCGTTTTATTCATAAGGACAATATAGCTTATCAAAGCCCTTCTGTATATCCGGTTGCTTCAACAATGCTATCCACCGCCGTCTTTGACTTATCATAAGCGCGTTTAGCCCTTGATACCGCGTCCTCGGCATCTTTGTATATTTTCGTCTCGTTCACAATCCGTAAGGCCATTTGCGCATCGTAATTAGCATCATCGACAATCTTTGCTGCTGCCGATACTGCGGGTAGATAGGGATTAGCCTTGTCCATATCCGCCGCGTATTTAGCAAACTTTGCAACACTGTCGGCATAATCTTTGGTAAGCTTCTTTGCCGCGACCATCACCACTTGACCATAGTTTTGCTCTATCTGGCGTATAGGCTCTTTCAGCTTTTCCGCGACCTTCCCGACCAAAGCTATATCTTCATCACTAATTTCGCTTTTAGCTGATACATCGACCAGAGAGGCAAACTCTGCCACCATTTTCTCGGCAACCGCCTTAGTGCTGGCAATAATAGACCCCATTCCCGTGGCCACCGCACCCATCTTCTCAGCGTCATTTGCCTGCTTATAGGCCTTTGCCACTGCCATCTTCACATCTTTAAACTCATTATCAAAAGATATCCTTCGTGCTTCGGCCTCTTTGGCTTTTTGCAAATCTTCGGCCTGCTTTCTTGCCGCACGCTCGCTTGCAGACTCATTTTGCAACTTTTGCTGCACAGCCGCGACCTCTACCGCTTTCTTATTGTCAAAGGCGTAAACCGGATTATCCACCGCACCCGTAATCGTCACCTTATACGAAGGCATATCTCCGCCGAAATCAACATCTAATCTTGCATTAAGGCTTTTATCCGCAATGTTGTAATTAGCTTCAAGCCCCGCCTCTTGCCCTTTCATATATTCGATAGCGGCATCGGTCACGGACACGCGGCTTCCCGCCATCTTAAAGTTACCTTTTGCCACGGTATAAGAAGCATCGCTGGTCTTAAACAAAGTGGCAAACGCGTCCGCAGATTTTTCATCAAAGCCGGAAGCGTCCTGCAAGTAGGAATAAACGCGATTAAGCCCGACGGCTCTTATTTCCCCGTTTTGCAAAACGAATTGCCCCTCTCCCGTGACAGAATCCCGAAGCTCCTTCACACTTCTGCCGAAGCTTTTAAAAGTCGCCTTAACATCGGCACTTCCGGCCGTCACATTAATAACCGAGGAAATGGGAAAGAGAGCATTAAACGCCATACCTTTAACCGCCAAATTACCTGCGAATACCGGCGTGCTGCCTTCAAAAGCCATCTTTGCCAAAGCGTCAACCGCACCTTTACCCAAAAGCGCCTTAAAAGCGATATCGCCCTTTCCATCAGCCACCTTCGCACTTACATTGACATCGTCAAAAATATCACTGCCGACGATAAGCTTATTTATCTTCCAAGCGGCGCTTATGTTGTTATTTCTGGCAAACGCCGCCACATACTGCCCAAAGCCGAGCCTGCTTGCCCCCATTCTGCCGTCCGCGGCATAATACTTCGCCGCCGTAATAATATCCGAGGAAAGGTTAAAGACATAACTGTCACCGGCAAGCCGCAAAGCGCCGACGGCTCTTTCGTTCCCCAGCATAAAATCAAAGTCCTTAATGACCGCCAAGCCCGTCTTAACCGAGGCATCGCCTTTTATAGAAACTCCGCCGTTAAACCCTTGGGGTAAGTCATAAGAAGCGGCAAGCAACTTCATAAAGTTATGAGCATTTGCCTGTGTCATGGCGAACTGGAATCTACCCGTTGCCTCCTTACCAAAGGGCAAAAACAACCACCCGTCCGCACTCACATTAAGTCCCGAAGATTCAAAAGTAGCCCTAAAGGAAAGGTTATTGGCATCACCGTTTACTCTTCCTTCCGTTTGCATATTGCTGAACTTTATCGTATCGAAAAGATCATCGGCCCCGACTTCATCAAGGAAAGATGCGACATTAACCAGTCTGGCGGTATAGACAATGTTCTGTAGCTTTAAATTATTAGTCCCGAAGCCCGACAGCGAACCCGTCAAGCCCAAAGTCCCGCCGGCAAGATTGCTTGCCTTTAATTCGTTAATCCCCAGCACTCCGTCTTTAAGCGCAACATCTGCTATAATTCTGCCGATTTGCTTTGAGCCGTAGCTGAGCCTGCTGATATCAATTTTCCCGCCGACATCAAAATCGTTAAACACCTTAAGCTGCCCTGCCGTATCGAATAAGGCATTCTGCATACGCTCTAATATAGCGACTTCCTTGCCTGTATTTTCATGCCCCTTCGTTACGACATACTTTTCCAAATCCAGATCGCTCACCCTAATGTCAAGCATCACATTATCTCTTGGTAAAGAAAAGTCCGTCCCGATGGATCCCGTAACCGAAACCGTCCCAACTCGCAAAGCCAAATCATCAAAGGAAACAATCGCACCGCTTCCGTTTATATTAGCCGTCATTCGCGCCGTAAGCAAAGAATCCGCCTTTGCGTCCTTTAGCAAAGGCAAGGAAAGCCACTTTGCCACCTCACCGAAGTTCTGCGTTGCGAATTCGATACTCCCCGAAGTCGCGACCTTAGCGCCGTTGTCATCGCCTCGCACAAAGGCGAGCTGCGCCTTTATTGTAGCATCAGCGGGTAAAGTTGCTTCTATGTCCTTCATGGTAATGTTATCGCCGTCCATATCCAGCTTAAAGGACAAGTTCTTTATATCGCCGTTTTTATAGCTTAAAACATCGGACTTAAACCCTAACACCGCGCTTTTAGGCAGCCGCAAAGAGACACTGCCCTCGCCTGCCGCGTGAATAAGCTCAAATATCGGCTCAAGCTTAAACTTATTTGCTATAAAAGACATGGAAAGGCGCCGCGCTTCGTCCTCTCCGTTTGCCGCAGCAAGTAAAAATACGCCGTCTCCGACCGCCGAAGCGTCCCCCTGCTTAAACACGACATCGGTAATTTTAATCTTGCCTTCCGCCACTACAAAAGACAAATTAGCCGCCATGGGAGCGGACAAATCGCCGGCGGATTTAATCTTTGCAAGAACATCATTGAACATCCTTAAAGGCCTGCCGATTTCCATTGTGACATTGCCAGACATATTGAACTTGCCGCCTTCCACCATCAAAGAGCCGGACAAGGAAAGGCGACTTTCCGCATCGCCTCTGGCTATCATCACATTGAACTCGGAAGGATTTTGCTCTTGCAACCTATCCAAAGACACCGCCAGACTCGTCGTCTCGCCGAACAAAGAGAAATTACCGTCAAAGCGATAAGGCCCTCTTAAAGTATCTGCGACAAAATCACCGTAAAGCCCTGAAATGGTAGAACTAAAGCCCGACACCGAATCTTTAAAGTTAAGCACACCGTTTTCAATGCCGACACTTTTCAAGGACACGCCTTTATCGACATAATTATCCCCCGCAAGCTGCATATCCGGCGCGCGTAAAAAGTCCATCATCCAACTTGCTTTCCCCTCGGGAGTAATTTCCAAATTGATGACGGGATTTACGAGCTCGGCTCTGGTAACTTCCACCCCGCCGAAAAGGAAAGTTGTCAAGTCCAATTCCGCCTTTAGCCTTTCGACATAAAGCAAATCCTCGTCTTTTGCCCCTTCGGAAGCGATAATCCTGACCTTTTGCACATCAAGAGAGGGAGAGGGGAAAACCTTAATCATGAACTCGCCGTCGACCACGACTTTCCGTCCCGTAACCGCTTCAAAATCCTCCACAAAGCGCTTTTCAAACGCCGCATCATCAAGAAACAACGGAGCCGTAAAGACAAGCGCCATAAACGCCGCCAACAGCAAGAACAACATAATAAAGAACTTTTTCATTTTTCCCTCAAAGTCGTTACGCAAAAGCAGTTTTTACTCTGTCCCGAAAAGCCTGTCTCCCGCATCGCCGAGACCGGGAATTAAAAACTTATCATCGCTCAGCTTCTCATCAACCGAAGCAATATATAAAGGAATGCTTGGGAAAGCGCTTGTAAAAGTTTTCACCGCCTCCATAGAACCAAGCAAAGCCATAAATACAATGCTTTCAACCGGCACGCCCCTTTTCACCAAGGCTTTGACCGCATCAACCGCCGTCCCGCCGGTAGCAAACATAGGATCAACCAGGAACACCTCTTGCCCCTCAAACTCCGGCACTTTAACAAAGTATTCCACGGGCTTCTTTGTCTTGGCATCGCGATGTATACCGACATGCCCGATTTTAGCACAAGGCAAAATCTTTAAAAGACCTTCGGACATAAACAATCCCGACCTTAAAATCGGAACAATAATCGGCTTTTTATCCTTAAGATAAGGAGCATCTTTAATCGTAGCAAAAGGCGTAGCAATCTCTCTTGTGGTAAGCCGCATATGCGCCGTAGCCTCATAGCCGATAAGCACGGCGAGCTCTTTCACCAAGTCACGAAAGACATAAGACGGAGTGCAGATATTTCTAAGCACCGACAACTTATGCTGCACCAAAGGGTGATTAACAACATGCACACTTGGAAAACCGTCCACTTCCCGCATTTTTATTCCTTTCTTGTTAAGATAGCGTTTTTTAAGGCCTAAAGATACCACTTGAAAGGCGCATATTTCAAGCTCTATTTGCAACCGACACAAAATCCCTTCGCCTTTTTTAATAAGGAGTCGCGCCCCTCGCCTTTTCAAAAAATTAAAAAATGGTTAAGAAACAAAGGATTTTTAAAGATTCTCCTGTAATAACCGTAACAAAGGTTGATTTGTCTTGGACTCGGGCGAGTGATATAAACACAAACAAAATTGGTTAAACTTTGGAAAAGATAACAGTATGACAGTTTTACAAAAGACCATAAAAAACGAAATATCCTGCGTTGGTATCGGCTTACACTCCGGCGCGAAGGTAAAGCTCACCTTAAAGCCCGCCGCGATTGACGCCGGCATCACCTTCAAGCGCACGGATATCAGCGGGGCTTCCGCGACGATTGCGGCACACTATGATAATGTGGTTGACACGCGCCTTTGCACCTGTATCAGCGATGGCAAGGGACATAACATCTCCACGATAGAGCATTTAATGTCGGCGCTTCACGGTCTTGGCATTACCAACTTGAACATTGAAATCACCGGCGAGGAAATGCCCATTTTGGACGGCAGCTCGGCCGATTTTGTTTTCCTGTTGCACTGCGCCGGTATTGTGGAACAGCAAGCTCTGGCAAAAATGATAAGGGTGAAAAAGCCCGTAACGGTTAAAGACGGCGACGCCTTCATTACCCTTCTTCCCGCTCGGGACAACTTCGGCATTGACTTTACACTTGATTATGCGCACTGCCCGACTATCGGCAAAGACAGCTTGGACTTCTCTCTTAACTGCGCTGCTTATGAAAACGAAATTGCGCCCGCGCGCACCTTTGGTCTTGCCAAGGAGATTGAGCAGATTCGCAACATGGGTCTTGCCAAAGGCGGCTCGCTTAAAAATGTTTTGATTGCCACGAACGAAGGCGTTATGAACCCCGAAGGCCTGCGCATGAAGGGCGAGTTTGTCCGCCATAAAGTCCTTGACGCTATCGGCGACATGTATCTTGCCGGCTATGCGATAGAGGGGCAGATTATTGCCTCTAAATCCGGCCACCACCTTAACGACCTTTTGTTAAAAGAGTTATTTAAGAACAAGGCAAACTACGAAATCGTAAACAGCACCTTGGAAGATAGCTTTGCTCCCGCCAAGGAATGGACCGAATCCGTCGCCGTCGGCAGCTAATCCT
>CACZRW010000095.1 GCA_902783675.1 uncultured Pseudomonadota bacterium
ATAACCCCTTTACTTGACGCGGGGCACCGCCTTTTCGGGGAAAACCGCGTTTCCGAGGCGCTTGAAAAATGGCAGGGCTTAAAGGAAAGATACTCCGGCATAGACCTTCATTTAATCGGGCATTTACAAAGAAACAAAATAAAAGACGCGCTTAAAGTTTTTGACGCCATTGATACGGTGGATTCGCGTCAGCTGGCAGAGTTGCTGGCGAGCTGCGATATCTCGGGCAAGACCTTCATGGCCGAGGTCAACACCGGTTCCGAGCCGCAAAAAACCGGCTTTCTGCCAAGCGAAATAGACGCCTTTTTGGAGAACTCTCCCCTGCCGATAACGGGGCTTATGTGCATTCCTCCGGTTGGCGAAGAGCCGAGTCCGCACTTTGCCTTTCTTAAAACGATTGCCAAAAGACATAGTAATATCAAAGAGTTAAGCATGGGCATGTCCGCCGATTATGAAATTGCCGCCGCGCAAGGCGCCACTATCATTCGCCTCGGCACAGTTCTTTTCGGCGCAAGATAGATTTTCAGCTCCGCCCTCATATCGGTCGGCGCATCGCCTGATATACTTTTTATGAAAAAAGATGGAAAAGCCTTTGTTTCTGGCGGAGAGGGGGGGATTCGAACCCCCGATACAGTTGCCCGTATACCTGATTTCGAGTCAGGCGCATTCGACCACTCTGCCACCTCTCCATTTTAGGACTTCGCAAAATATATCAGACTTGCTTTAAGTGCAAGAGCTAATATAATCAACCGATAACAGGTTTATTCGTAATTGAGTTGGGAAATGCCAGAGAAAACACTTTCTACCGCCACAGAGCTGCTGGAAACGCAAACCCGCATCAAGGAAATTATGGACGCCTTGCCCTGCCTTCTTTACAAAGGCACGATATTCAAAAACGGCAAAATACGCCTGGATCATGTAAGCCCCAGCGCCAAGGATATTCTGGGCGTGTCTGCTTCGGATATTTTAAAGGACTCGAGCGCCTTTTATGATGCCATATCGCCCGAGGATCGCGCGTGGATTTTCGCCAATCACAAAAGGCTGCTGGCGGCAAAGAATCCGGCTTTTCTGGACAAAGATGTAAGGCTTGCAAACGGCAGATGGACTCGCTTTCGCGCCTATCCCAAGAAAGACGCCGCGGGCAATGTCTGCTGGAATGGCATCATCTTTGACATATCCGAAAGGAAAAACGCCGAGGACAAGCTCACCTTTCTTGCCTATCACGACCCCTTGACCGAAGTCGGCAATCGCGAACTGCTGTTTAAGGACTTCCCCGGCATCATTGCCGCTGCCAACAAAAACCACAAAAGCATTGCCGTTGTATCCTTGGCTCCCGACGGGCTGGGGCAAATCAACACCACCGCCGGACTTGCCGTCGGCGACAAAGTGCTCACCAAGTTCGCCCGAAGGGTTGAAAGCTTTCTTGACGCCAAAGAAGACTTGTTCGTCCGCATGGCGGGGCATAGGTTCATCATCGTTTTGGGAGGCTTATCCTCACATGTCTCCGCCAACAAGAAAATCGGCAAGATTTTAAAAGCCTTCGCTAAGCCGATAAAGGTGGGCATGCAAGAGTTCGAAATGTCGGTGACCATGGGCGTAAGCTTTTATCCCGTCAACGGCAGAACGCCGGAAGTGCTTATTTCACACGCCGACGCCGCGCTTGACTTCGCCAAGCAAAAGAACCGCGGGACGGCATTTTTGTTTTCCGAGGAATTGGCCTTTACCCTGTCGCGCAGCATGAAGCTTCGGCGGGAGTTAAGAAAAGCACTGGAGCAGGGCGACATTGTCCCTTACTTCCAACCGCAGGTAGATGTTAAGACCGGCGCAATCATCGGCATAGAGGCGCTGGCACGCTGGAAAACCGCACAGTCCCTTATCAGCCCGAACGAGTTTATTCCCATTGCCGAGGAATACGGACTTATCGCGCCGCTTACCTGGCAGATATTAAAGGCGTCCTGCATCTACGCCAAGCGCTGGCATGATAAGGGTTACGGCGCGATTCCCGTGGCGGTGAATATCTCGGGCGATTTGTTCAGGCGCAGCAAAGTGCTGGTAAAAGCGGTAAAAAGCATCTTAAGCGAAACAAAGTTGCCCCCGTCTTTGCTGGAGCTGGAGCTTACCGAATCCGCAGCGATGCTTGATCCCGCAGTAGCAATTGCCGTTTTAAACGACTTGGAAGCCGACGGAGTCACTTGTTCCATAGACGACTTCGGCACGGGCTATTCCTCGCTTTCGGTATTAAAAACCTTTCCCTTAAAGAAGCTTAAAATAGACCGCTCTTTTATCATGGATTTGAATGTTGACCAAAGCGACACCGCGATTGTCAAAGCGACCATAGCCGTGGGCAAAGCCCTTAATCTCAGCACTTTAGCCGAGGGAGTGGAGACGAAGTATCACTTTGATGTCTTGCGGCAAATGGGCTGCGACGCCGTCCAAGGCTACCTTTTCTCCTGCCCCATCTCGGCAGAGGAAATGGAAGAGATGCTTAAAAACTGGGACGCAAAGAAAGTCCTTGCCGATTTAAAATAATTCGCAAGCGGACAAGACCCGCAACGGATAAGATTAATAAACAGGATTTAGCATATAAGATTTGGCGAAAAGGAAAGGCTGCTAGCTTCTGACCATCTTCTTGGTATTAGCATTCTTGGCGCGCAAAAGCTTGGTTATGCTTCCCACACCGAAAGACTTGGTAATCATGCTGAGCGGTTGGCTTTCCTGATAAGCAAAAACCATATCAACAATCTCGGCATCTTTAGCGGTCTTTGGCTTAAGGATTTGATTCTTTTCCAGCGCTCCGCAAACATCAAAGCCAAGGATTCGCAGCGAAGTTTCCGCCTTTTCCACATCTTTATCGCTGGCAAGCGCCCGCATTTTTAAATATCCGCCGACGGTAGCTTTAAGCCCGCGCGACACAAGGGCGATAGCGCTTTGTTTCATATTGACCATATTCGACAAGACCGCACGGTTTTGCGAATTGTTTTGTAAAGAAACGGTGTTATTCTCTTCCCAAATGTTGGCAAAAATGCGATGAAGAGCTTCCTTTGCCCGTGCCAATTCTTTTTCATAAGCGCTTTCTCTCACCACCAGCACGCGCGCATTTTCGCGCCTTGCTTCTTCGGGAGAAAGCCTGCGAGGCCGTCCCTGCTCGTCCCTTACCATAATACGCATATCCAAGGGAAGCGAGGACAAAGGCACTTCGTCAAACGCTTTGCAAACCGCAGTTACATCTTTTTCAAAAGAGTATTTCTCGGACGCTTCATCGTTTGCGTTCATATTCCTTGCATCTACTGCTTTATCCATTTTCCTGTTTCCTGCTTGTTTTCTACCATAAAGTTCTGCGACCTGCCTTTGCCCCTTACGCACAAAGCCGCACAAAAATCTCGGCAAAGGCTGTTTTTCTTGATTTATCTTTAATAAAAGCTTTTAAACATTGTCGCTCCTTAAATATAGCCTTAATTTACGACAAAAATTGCCGAGAGTCAACAAAATAGTTAAAAAACAGTTAATAA
>CACZRW010000096.1 GCA_902783675.1 uncultured Pseudomonadota bacterium
CAATCATTTCTAATTCCTAATTTCTAATTCCTCATTATTTATTTTCGCCACACTATGCTGTAGACGCGCTCTTTTTGCACAATGCCCTTGAACTCGTATTCGCCTTCGTCCTTAAACTCGATTTCGCTTTGCGCCAGCTCGTCATGCATGTCCCGAGTGACAAAGATAGTGCCGCCGCCGGCTTTATGGCACACGCGCGACGCCCGTCCGACTGCCATTCCGAACAAGTCTCCGTTTTCAATAATAGGCTTGCCGTAATTAAGCCCTATGCGCACATAGAAGATTTTATTAGGGTTCTCGCGATTAAACTTGGCAATGGCGCGTTGCATTTGTATTGCCGCTCTTGCTCCGTCCAAAGCCGTGTTAAAGCATGCGAATACACCGTCGCCCATAAGCTTTATTTCGCGTCCTTTAAAGTCCTTTATCGCCTCGCGCGCGATTGCATTATGCACATGCATGATATCTTGCGCAAACTGCTCGCCGTTAATCTCGCTCATCATCGTGGAATCGACGATATCGGTAAACATGATGCTAAGGGGGATTTTCTTTTTCTCAACGCCTTCCAAGGGCAAAAGCTCACTTACGACTTTATCGCGCCACGCGCCCAGCACCTCATGCATATCGGCAAAGGCGTCCGCCTTGACCTCGCGCAGAATGATATCCATGGCGTGCGTTCCGATAGCGATGAGCTTACGATGTTCGGGCTCCAGAAGAGGGCCGTTAAGCACCTTATAGAACTGCCTATCGCGCGCCGCGTCCGGCACAAAAGTATTATCCGCAACTTCCCTAACCGATACTTCCAAAATCTTTTTATACTCGCCGTCCGAAAGCTTGAAAAAAGACCCCATGCGCTCGCACCCGCCCGCGACGATAAGGTTAATTGCAATGCGTGTGTAAATATCCATATTTACATCCCACATTTTCACCGCCTTAATCGTTTTTAAAGCGAACTCGCGCGCGATTTTCATCGCCTTTTCAAAGTCGGGATTCGGCAAAGTTTTTCCTCCCGCATCGGGAAGTTTTTTTATAGCGCCGGTAAACACTTTCACCGCTGCTTTTGCCCCTTCTTTCTTGTCGGAAAAGAGGCCCTTTAAAAAAGATTTTTTGGAAGGCTTTTCGCCCGCAAATTCGATGATGTATTCATCTTTTTTAAAAGGTTCCCCCGCGCTGCTTTCCGCACTTTTTCCACCGCCTTTTACACCGCCTTTTTCATCGTTTTTCGCCTCGCTTTTTTTAGGCTTTTCATAGACGCTTTCGGGAAGACTTTTTTCCTTCGGCGCAAAGAAAAAACTGCTCCACGGGACGAACAAAAACACCGCCATAAAAAACGCAATTCCGATGACAAAATATAAAGGCGGCAAGGGCCGATAATCACCCGAAGAATTGATGATAAAAGCTATCGCCAGAAACACGACAAGGGTCAAGATAAAGCAGGCGAGAAACAAGCTTAAAAATCTCATCAAAAGGTTCTTTCTCTGCGCATTTAAGAAAGTATTTTCCTGCATTTAAAATCACCCTTTCTTCGCCGTGTCTGCCGGCACTATAATTTTCTTTATCTGCGAAAAGTATAAAATCGCTCCCTTAGGCCCCAGCAACATTCCATAAGCTTCGGGATTAACGGGAATGGCGCAGTCGCTTGCTTCGGCAAGATTAAGCACCTTTGACGATTCGACGGTAACCGTCCAGCCCTTGGCATTATCCTCCGCTCCGACAAGGAAAAGGTGGTCATCACCTTTTTTCGCAGGCGCTTTCTTGCCCTCGGGCAGCACCGTAATTTTGGCGATATTGCAAAAATCCATGCGCCAACCGTCGGGTCCCGTCAAAATCCCGCGGCTCATTTTTGAAGGGAGATAGACGACTTCGCCCACCTTTCCTTCCAAAGGAATAATATCCAAATCGTTGATGATAAGATACCAGTCTTTTAAAGAAAACAAAGGCGCGCCGATGTCGTTTAGTTCCAAAGTCCCCGCTTTTTTGGCGATTAAGGCCTGCTCTTTATCGCGAGCCCCGAAAAAATACTTTGCTTCGGGATTATCGCGCAAAGCTTTCTTTGGCACGCACGAGTCCTCTTTCCTCATCGCTAAAGAAGAAGATGCCGCGGGCATGGGCGCGGGCGCGGGAGCGGGCGCGGGAGCGGGCACAGGCGCGGGAGCGGGCGCAGGCACGGGCGAGGGCGCATCGGGCGCGGGAGCAGCGACATTTTCCTCTTTACCGAAAGGCACAATCCTTTCGCCTTCCTCATCGCAAATAACTTCGGGGATAGCAATTTTTCTTAAAATCTTTTTCCTAAGCTTTGGCATTAATGCAAGGCACCCTTTTCAAATTGCAAAAACGAAAAACACCCACACCCGCAATTTACCACGGTGAATCTTAATAAAAAGTTTTTTTACAAAGGAAACTTAAGCCGCACTCTAAGCCCGCCCAAAGGACTGCTTTCAAGATATATTTCGCCGCCGTGCGCCGTCACGATATCGCGCGTTATCGTAAGCCCCAAGCCCACGCCGCCGGTTTGTTTATTGCGTGATTCCTCAATCCGATAAAAGGCTTTAAACACTTGAGCTCTAAGGTTTTCGGGGATCCCTTTGCCGTTATCGTCGATGATGATTTCCAAAGCGCCCCCGTGCGTCCCGATAGTAACCGCCGCCTGCGAGGCATATCTTGCTGCATTTGACAGCACATTAGCGATCGCGCGCGAAAAGTCATTGGGCCGCACCATCATTTCCATAGGCTGCTCTATGTGCAAATCAATCTTTGCCATACTCCGCCGCATTTTCTTGACCAGCTCTTTAACCAAGGCGGAAACCTCCACCTTTTGAAAGGCCTCTTTCCCCTCGCCTCTGGCAAAGGAAAGATAGCCTTCCAGCATCACTTCCATATCCTTTACATCCGAGCGCAGCAGCTCAATTTCCTCGCTTTTTTTCATCATTGCCAGCTGCAATTTCATGCGCGTGAGCGGCGTGCGCAAATCGTGCGAAACGCCCGCAAGCATAGTCGTCCGCTCATCAAGCTGGCGCTTAATTCTGTCGCGCATGTTGATAAAGGCCACGGCCGCTTGCCTGACTTCGCTGGCGCCTTCCGGCTTAAAGTTAGGCATATCCTGTCCCTTGCCGAAGCGGTCCGCCGCCTTGGAAAGTCGCCTGATTGAGCGCACTTGAATCCGCATGAAAAGCCACGCTATACCGAACAATAAAACGGCGCTTCCGAACATCCACGCGGGGAAAACATAAGCGGTGGAAGAAAAGAATCTTCGTGTCGGCACGATAATTTCCAAGACCCCCTCGGGCATTTGCAAATAGACATTTACCGTTTTGCGTTGCGCCCCTTCGGTAATGATGAAGTTATAAGGAAGCGTTTTGGCGACGACACGACTTAATTCCTCTACCGCTATTTCATCGGACACGACATTTACATTCACCCCTTTGGGCATTTTGTCTTTATCCAACATAAAAAAGCCGATTTTCAAATTGCGTTGCGCGTCGTTAAAGATATCCTGCCATTCGTCTTTAGGGTTCTTATCCATAAGCGAAAGGACATAGGAAATATCGCCCACAAGCCCGCTTGCCATGCGGTTGCTGATGATTTTCCAATGCTGCTCATAGAACAAAATCGCGACGACCAATTGCAGCAAGACCACCGGCATGACAATCATCAAAAGACTGCGCGCCCAAAGCCCTTTAGGCAGGATTGAATCCCGCATAAATCTTTTGAACTTCAATCTTAATTTTCCGAATATGTGCTTCACCGTTAACTTTGTCATCGCTTGCCTTTAACCACCTTTAAAACTATGCCTAGTCGGTAAGCAAAATATAGCCTTTGCCGCGAATCGTTTGCAGATATTTAGGCACTTTCGGATCGTTTTCGATTTTGTTCCTAAGGCGTGCGATTTGCACATCAATGGTGCGCGGATTATTTTCATCGCCCGTCTTTTTAATGACATCTTCGCGCGACAAAATGCGCCCGACACCGTCCGAAAAGACTTTAAGCAAAGCCGCTTCGGCAGGAGTAAGGCGGACCTTTTCGCCGTTTTTGAAAAGCTCTCCCGTGTCCGTATCGTATTCGCACGAGCCGAGCTTCAACTTTGCCGATTGCAACACTGCCGCCTCATCAAGTCGCGGCACGCGGCGCAAAATGCTTTTGATTCTAAGCAGCAATTCTTTGGGCTCAAACGGCTTGGAAAGATAGTCGTCCGCGCCGCTTTCCAATCCGGCAATGCGATTTTCCACCTCACCCATTGCCGTGAGCATAAGCACGGGGACATTGTTTTTCTTGCGCAGGTCTTTGGTGAACTCGACCCCGCTTAAGCCCGGCATCATCACATCAACGATAAGCAAATCAAAGACGAAAAGCCCCAGCAACTTCTCGGCTTCATAAGCGTCCCTTGCCGCCGATACCAACAGGTTATTTTCCTTTAAGTAGCGCTCCAGCAAAAGCCGCAATCTGTCGTCATCGTCAACGACCAAAACATGCACTTTATCACTTTTTTTAAGAGGGTTGTTCATCGCTTATTTCTTTTTCAAAGCCTTCTTTCTAAAGGTTTTATTGGGGGTTTTGGCTGAGGGTTTAGCCTTCTCGCCACCGTTTGCCGCCTTAAGCTTATGCGTCGGTTCGGTGTCGATGTAGCGCACGCCCGCCTTTAAATAATCCCACCCCGTCATCACGGTAAGCGCGGCGGCAACCCATAAAAGCACCGCACCGACAATCGCCAGGAATTGGGACATTTGCCCGAAAATAAGCGCCGGAATCGCCGTCATTTGCACGCCGGTTTTCCACTTCGCAAGGCGCGTCACCGGCATTCCCACTTGCAGCTCGGCAAGGTATTCGCGCAGTCCCGACACGACGATTTCGCGGCACAAAATCACCAGCGCGGGGATAATCCCGAGCAAAGGCAGTGCATGCGAATACGCCAGCATTAACAGCACCGACGCGACCAAAAGCTTATCGGCTATAGGGTCCAGAAAGCGCCCGAAGCTGGAAAAACTTTTATACGAGCGAGCAAGATATCCGTCAAAATAATCCGTCACCGCCGCGACGATAAAAAGCACGCCGCAGGCAAAAATCGACCCATTGTCGCCGAAAAAGAACAATAAAACGATAACGGGAATTAAAAGCACCCTGGATATGGTAAGGATATTAGGCAAATGTTCCACTTTCACAACCTCTTCACAAAGCAAAAATCAACAAGTAACGAAAATGTTACCCCCGCCGACAATAAAAGTATAGGATTTTTTACCTGAAAAAATCGTATATTTTTTGCGCTTCGTCCTTGCTGATACCCTTTACTTTTTCCAGCTCGAAAACCGACGCCGCCATAACCGCTTTTGCCGATCCGAAATGCGCGAGCAGAGCCTTTTTCCGCACCGCTCCCACACCTTCGATTTCATCTAAAGGATTAGCGAGCATACTTTTCGCCCGCCGCGCGCGATGCGTTCCGATGGCGAACCGATGAGCTTCGTCTCGCAGCCTCTCAATAAAGAACAATAAAGGCGAATTATGCGGCAGTTTTACATCTTCGCGCTCATCGGCAAAGACGATTTTCTCATCACCCGCATTCCTTTTTTCGCCTTTTGCCACACCGATGATTTTTAAAGGAAGCTGCATATCGTCAAGGACGGCTTGCACTGCCGAAACCTGCCCTTTGCCGCCGTCAATAATCATCAAGTCGGGCAGGTCTTTTTTGTCTTTAAGGCGCCTTGTAAGCACCTCGCGCATCATGCCGAAATCATCACCCATAACATTTGGATTTTGAATGTTAAAGCGCCGATAAGCATTTTTTGTAAAGCCGTTTTTGCCGGCGACAATCATTGCGCCGACGGCATTCGTTCCTTGAATATGCGAGTTGTCATAGACCTCTATCCTTGCCATTTTCCCCGCGGGGATTCCGACCATTTCGGCAAGCTCATTCCACACTTTTTCGCTTGCGGATTTTTCGATTTTCCGCCGCTGTAAAGCCGCGCGCGCGTTAAGCAAAGCCGTCTCTAAAAGTTGCCTTCTGCCCGCGATAACCTCGGCTTTTATTTTCACGCCGAGCGCACCGGCAATCACTTCCGCGCCGACAGGTTTATGAGACACAACCACCTCGTCCGGCACATCGTGATTTTTGTAAAATTGCCCAAGGAAACTTTCCATAATTTCGCTTTCGCTCATCTCGCCGACATTGGCATAGAAATAAGAAAAAGAGCCGCAATTAAATCCGCCGCGCATGAAAAATATTTGGATTTCCGCTTCGTTTTCGTCTTTGAAAACCGCGACAATATCAAGTTTAATTTCCGCGGGAATATCGGTAAAGTTTTGCGTCTGCACCTGATTAAGCGCTTTGATTCTGTCGCGCACGACGGCGGCTTTTTCATACTCTTTCGCTGCCGCAAAGGCTTCCATTTCCGCCGCCAAAGTCTTTTGCAAAGTCGCACTTTTCCCGCGCAAAAAATCCTTGGCCATCTTAACGGATTTTGCATACTCGCTCGCACTGATAAACCCGACGCAAGGCGCGGAGCACTGCTTTATTTGATAAAGCAAACAAGGTCTTGACCGCGTCGAGAAAACATTGTTTTTGCACGAGCGTAAAAGGAAGGCTTTTTGCAAAATCTTAATCGTCTGATTAACAAAAAGCGCGGACGCGAAAGGACCGAAATACTCACCTTTAATCTTCTTTGCCCCGCGCGTTTTCATCACCATGGGAAAATCGTCATCGGTGATAACGATATGCGGAAAAGTTTTATCGTCCTTCAAAAGAATGTTAAAATAGGGCTTAAGATTTTTGATAAAATCATTCTCAAGCAGAAAGGCTTCCGCCTCGGTTTTTGTTGTCACGACGATTAAGTCGCGCGTTGCCGCCACCATCATTTTTATGCGCTGCGAAAGGCGCTCGGGCTGCGTGTAATTAGTCACCCTTTTCTTAAGATTTTTGGCCTTGCCGACATAAAGCACTTTGCCTTTTTCGTCCAGCATGCGATAGACGCCGGGGGCATCGGGCAAAGTTTTAAGCTTTGCTTTTAGTATGCCTACGCCTTCATCTAAAGAGTTCATAAACACCCCTGCCCGCTATAAGAAAGTGCCGCTGTCCAAAGTAATCATTTGCCCCGTCATAGAGTCCGTTTTAAGGATAAACTTTATCGCCTCGTAAATCTCGTCCGCCGAGTTTTTAATCCCCAAAGGCGACGCTCCGACCAGCGCATCAAAATCCTTTGCGGTAGTGTATTTTGAAGGCATAACCTGCCACGGCGACACGGCGTTTACTTTAACATTCGGAGCAAGCTCTGCCGCCGCTAATTTTGTCGCACTTTCCAAAGCCGCTTTGCTCACACTGTAACTAAAGAAGCTTTTCTTCGCGCGCAAAATCCCCGCATCAATAATGTTAACGATATCGCCGACGCCGTTTTCCTTGCCGATGAACTGCTGTGCAAAATCCCGCATTAATAAAACCGGCGCGCGCAGGTTAATCATCATGTGCCGATTCCAAGACTCTTCGGACGAAGTGAACAAATCATCGTCATCAAAAACAGATGCGCAATTAACCAGCAAATCAACCTTATCAAACACATTAAAGATTTGCGGGAATATCTGCACGACTTCGCTTTCATCGCCAAGGTCGGCTTGCAAGATTGCGGTGCGCACTTTGCACTTTGCAATTTCCTTTGCCAGCGCCCGCGCGTCCTCTAAAGAAGTGTTGCAGTGGATAATCACATTCCACCCGTCATAAGCAAAGGCCAGCGCCAGCACCTTACCGACGCGCTTTGCCGCACCCGTGATAAGGACGGTTTTGCGCTCACTTGCCGCCAGCGGAGAAATCCTGAACAAAGGCTTTTCAAAAGGCTTTTCAAGTGATGTTTCTTTATGATTTTCCAAAGGCGTTTCTTTACTTTCTTTAGGTCCTGTTTCTTCCTTTTCTTCTTCTTTTATTTCTTCTCTTTTTAAGGTGTCCTCTCCGGCTTCAAAATCCTTATCTTCTGCTCCAAACTCTCCGCTTGCTTTTTCGGCAATCGCGGTGCCGGTAGTGTTATACTCTCCGCCGTCGGTCATAATTTTAAAGGAAAGTCCGCGCACTTTTTTAAGGTCTTTTCCTTCTAAATTGCACAGTCTGATATGCTTTAAAAGGCTTTCATAAACGGACTTTTCCGCCTTGCCGTCAAGGAGCAGGCACCCCTCTTTGTCAAGGTTGGTAAAGCTGACGCCCGCGCCGTCCACGACCCCGTCCTCTTCAACATGAATCATCCACGGCCGCAGCACATCACCCTCACAAAAACCGTCCGTGATTTTAATGATGATTGAGGATATTTCGCGCTCCTCCACATCGTCCAAAGCCCCTTCCGCGTTTATCGTTTCGGGCAGAAGCTCGGCGACATTTTCCTCGCCCAAAGCAAGCCGAAACTTCACATCGTTATAAAGTCCGCTGTCGGGATCGAGCATTTCGCAAAAGCCGAAAGAAAGAGAATCCGGCATCGCATCAAAATATATTTTGGCATGGCAAAAACCGTCGGGATTAAGTGCCAGCGCCCCGCCTTCCTTGGCAAAAGTATGAAAGATGTGTCCTGCCAAAATCTGCACATCTTCGCCGTCATCATCAGGTATCCACACGAGCAAAGGATTTACCGAATTGATACTTGCCGCCACCGCCTCTTGCACAAAGTCCCCGCTTTCCTTATCCACCCATTCGAGCTCGCCGCTTCCGTCCGCCTTACGAAGCCGATTTTGCCATTCTCCGCAGCGCTCGATAAAGGCAAGCCGCCCGCCTTTTCCGGCGACTATGTCTTTAAAGCAGGGCATATCCTGATTAAGATTAAATCCGTCATTGATAAGGAAAAAATCCAGCCCCGCTCCGCTCATATCCTTGTCAAAATCAAACGAGCTCACCGAGGGGATAAGCGTCCCTTCTCCGACATTCGCAAATATGATTTCGGGGTCAATCAGCTCCCCGTCCCAGATGGTCACATAGCCTAAAATATGATTGCCGCTATCGGTTTTTAAAAAGGTAAGTTGTAAAGGAGAATCGTGGGTTATTTTTAAATCAAAAGGTAGCTCTTCGGTGTTTTTGCTGTATTTAAAAATGTCTTTCATATACCCTTCCTCTTCCTTTGCTTTAAGCAAATTATTTACCACGCGTTACGGTTATTTATAAGCAAGTTCCCCTGCCTCAAGCGCTTTGATTTCGTCACGCAATTTTGCAGCTTTTTCAAAGTCCAAATCTGCGGCGGCGTCCAGCATTTCTTTTTCCAATTTTTTAATTGTAGCCGCTAATTTTTTAGGCGGCAAGACAAAAGGCATTTCGGTCGGCGCGTCGGTATAATCCTTTTCACAAACGGCATATTCTTCGGACGAGATATTTTTCAAAATCGTCTTTGGCGTGATGTTGTTTTCTTTGTTATAGGCGAGTTGTTTTGTTCGCCTCCGCTCGGTTTCATTTATGGCGAGCCGGAGCGAATCCGTCATCTTGTCGGCATATAAAATCACGCGTCCGTTTACATTTCTGGCCGCTCTGCCGATAGTCTGCACCAGCGAAGTGGTCGAGCGCAGGAAGCCTTCTTTGTCGGCGTCCAAAATCGCTACGAGTGCGCATTCGGGAATATCCAAACCCTCGCGCAAAAGGTTAATCCCCACCAGCACATCAAACTTGCCCAAACGCAAATCGCGAATAATTTCTATGCGCTCCAAAGTTTCCGTATCCGAGTGCATATAGCGCACTTTTATTCCGTGCTCGTCAAAGTATTCGGTAAGGTCCTCGGCCATTCTCTTGGTAAGAGTGGTAACCAAGACGCGCTCTTTTTTGTCGGCGCAAATATGGCATTCCGCCATCAAATCATCAACTTGCCCCGCGGCGGGGCGCACGCTTACTTCCGGATCGCAAAGGCCCGTGGGGCGAATGACCTGCTCGGCAAAGACGCCGCCGGATTGCTCTAATTCCCACGCGGCAGGCGTTGCCGAAACGAATATCGTTTGCGGGCGCATTTTGTCCCATTCCTCAAACTTCAAAGGGCGGTTATCAATGCACGACGGCAGGCGAAAGCCATACTCGGCAAGCGTTGATTTGCGGGAAAAATCTCCCTTATACATAGCGTGGAGTTGCGGCACGGTCACATGGCTTTCATCAACGAAAAGCAAGGCATCATCGGGCAAGTATTCAAACAAAGTCGGAGGAGGGGCTCCCGCCGCGCGCCCCGTCAAGTGCCGAGAATAATTCTCAATCCCTTTGCAAGAGCCGGTCGCTTCCATCATTTCCAAATCAAAGCGCGTGCGCTGGGCAATACGCTCGGCCTCAAGCGGCATATTATTATCGGCAAAGAACTTTATCCGCTCTTTAAGCTCGGCGCGTATGGTATTTATCGCCTGCGAAAGGGCAGGGCGCGGCGTGACATAATGGCTTGTGGGATAGACGGTTATGCTTTCCAGCGCGGACGCTTTTGCTCCCGTCAAGGGGTCGAACTCGTATATCGCCTCGATTTCATCGCCAAAGAACGACACCCGCCACGCCATGTCCTCATAGTGAGAAGGAAAGATGTCCAGCGTATCGCCTTTTATCCGAAACGCCCCGCGCCGAAAATCCAAATCCGCGCGCACATATTGCAGCTCTACCAGCCTTTTCGCCAAGTCCTTAATTTCAAGCTTTTGCCCCTTGGCAAGCGCAAAGGCCATATGCGAATACGACTCGGGCGAGCCGATACCGTAAATGCACGAAACCGACGCTACGATAACAGTATCCCTGCGCTCTAAAATCGCGCGCGTCGCCGCGTGGCGCATGCGGTCAATTTGCTCATTTATGGCAGAGTCCTTTTCAATGAAAGTATCCGTTTTGGGAATATAGGCCTCGGGCTGATAATAGTCATAGTAAGACACAAAATACTCGACCGCATTATAGGGGAAAAACGCCTTCATTTCCTCGTAAAGCTGCGCTGCCAGAATCTTATTGTGCGCAAGGACAAGGGCAGGGCGGCGAAGGCTGTTTATAACGCTTGCCATGGTAAAGGTCTTGCCCGAACCCGTAACGCCTAAAAGCACTTGGCTTTTATCGTTTCTTTTAATCCCTTCGACCAGGTCGGCAATTGCACTCGGCTGATCTCCCGCCGGCTTATAATCGCTGACCAACCGAAAGTCGGCAGGCACACCGCTCGGCTGCCTTAAATCAATAGAATAATCGGAGAGTATCTCGTTTTTATAATCGGTCATAAAAGGATTATAGCGCATAAGTAAAGAAAATGAAGGGGATTAAGTAGGTTTATAAGCTTATAAGGTGATAAGTTTAATTAGGAATGAGAAATGAGGAATGAGAAATGAAAAATAATAAAAAATAAAAATCTTGTTTTTGCAGTATGCAAAAACGCAATCATTCCTAATTCCTAATTCCTAATTTCTCATTATCCTTTACACCATTCCGTCCATGAAGCTGACAAAGAGCTCTTTAAACGAAGGCGCGACCTGCACCACCATAAAATCGCATCTGTCCACGCATTGCCAGCGCTCGTCCTTTGCCGCATAGACCAAAAGCTCCTCGGGCGCGCGTCCGACAATAAGCTTTCCTGCCAGCGCATCAAATCCCATAAAGTCCATATTCACATCAACAATGCCGGGCAAAGAGTAATCCTTGCCTTCGCGGTCATAACCCTTTGAGCCGTAGAACTCAATCCCGTTCCACACCAACCCGTTAGTCATTTTAAGAAAGTCGGCATACTCGGCGGGTATCTCGCTAAAGCCGTTATTTTTAAGCATGGTCGAGGCGAACTTCACCGACCTTATATCCGCGCCCTCAAAAGTAAGCGCGATATCTTTTTTAAGGCTTTCAATAAGGTCCTTCATTCAGATATTAGCTCCCCTGTCGATAGTTTTCATTGCCAAGGCTTGCAGCGCGCTTGCCGAATATCCCTGCACGGAAGTCTTATCGCCCTTACCCTTGCCGCCGCCCAGCGCGGAAGAATCATTCGGCACATAGACTCTTCCGTCCGCCACGGGGATATAAAGCTTGGAAAGGCGGCAGCCCAAAGGCTGGGAAGTTGTCTGCATATCGATGAACTTGTGAATATCCTCATGGAAAGGGTGCGTTTGGATAAATATCAAGTTGGAAAAATCGTTGGTTCCGCCGTATTCAAAAGGCACCTTTAAATGCACATCGCAGTTCTCGGGCACTTTGCCTTTTTTCAAAATCCTTAAACCCTTTTCATCAATTCCCGCATCTTGCAATTCGCTGACATTGTAATAAGCGATATAGCGCAAGAAGTCGCGCCGTGCGCGTTTAAACCCGCGCCGCAGCTCATTTTTCTTATTGACGGCAAGCGGGGCAAAATCCACTTCTTTAAGCACCATATTGGGCAAGTTGAACATTGAGAATTGCCATTCCCAAATACCCATTTCATCACTTACCTCGACGACTTTCGGCGTAAGAAAATCCGTGCCCATGGCGGCATCTTGCATCACCGCCGTCGTGGTCTTTAAGCTTGCCTCAAAGCTCTGTTCTTGCTGGGGCGCGGGCTGATATATATCCGCACCGAAAGTCCCGCGCGCCTGTCCCCACGGCGAATTGGCGTCATTAGGCAAAAGCGAGGGGTGCACGGGCACTTCGGGCGGCTTTGAATACATCTTGCTCCGATTTGCCTCGTCGGTCTTTTCCTTTTCATAAGGGATAATTCTGGGGTCGCGATGATAGCCGAAAGAAGGAGGGCACGAAGGCGTTACCCCTTCGTCCAACATCTCTGTCTCGCTCGTCTCTCTTATTTTATAAGGAGGTGGCTTTTTCGCTCCGGTCCAATCCCACATCAGACATTCCCTCCGTCACTATTTCTATTCCCCTCGCCGTCCGCGTCCGCATTAGCACCGTCATCGCCTTCGCCTTCGTCCTGCGTCAAAACATTCACGGGATCGGCAATATCTTCACCATTGTCGATGATATCATCAACTTCGTCAATGATTTCCAGCTTCAGGTTTTTCTCCAAAACGGTAAGCTGAGCGAGTATGGCGCTGTCGGTATCCTCACGCTGCGCCACTACCCAATAAGGCACATTGGGAGCAGGGGGCATGCTGCACTTTTTCGTCATAGCCTTATCCAAGAACCACCTTGGCGACTCGGCTCTGATGGGATACATCAAGAAGCCCTGCATCAAGACAATTTGCTGGTTGGCGGGCAGCGACAACATTTCCGATGCGGTAATAACCGCAGTGCCTTGGATACCGCGCGTCACATTCGAGGCAAAAGGCGTAACATTCCTTGACCAGCCTTCGGTTCTGGAAGAAGAAATCGACTCGACCGTGCGCGTGCCTATCATGGTCTCAAACCGCTTTGCGGTCTGCTCGTTGTTCTGTGCCAAGATAACTTTTGCCGCCGTGGTGGTGATAATGGTTTCCAAATCGTCCTTGCCGTATTGACCGGAAATCTGCCCTAAATCCTGCCCGATAAGCAGATAAGAGACTTTCTGTCCGCGTCCTACGGCGGGACCGTCTTTAACCGCCGCCAATTTAGGCATTTGCGGGAACTCGTCCAGCACGAACAATACGGGATAAGGCCCGACCTTCGACCCGTCGGGAAGCTTGAAGTCAGGCGGATTGGCGATAAGCCACCCGCTCATAAGCTCGACGAAAATACCGGTAATCAAGCTCAAAGACCGCGCATCAACCTGATTAACGGACAAGTAAACCGATACCGGCAACATCTCGCCCGTTACGGGATCGCGCATACCGCGCAGGTTGGGGAAAGAAAAGTCGCTGTTCTTTGTTCTGGCGCGCACTGCCGAGTTCTTAAAGATACCGACGCCGGTCAAAGCCGTGGAAAGAATAGATCCTCTTTCCTTATCGGGAGTGCCGGACAATTGCGAAAGTTCCACGACGCAGCGGTGGGCATAGCCGAATCGCCGCGCTTCCTCAACCGCATCGTCAAGCATATCACGCATGGGATCGGCAAGCATGGCCATCTGATCGCCTTCGTCAACGCGGCGCTTAATATCGGCGGCGATTTTCATTTGCGCCTCGGTCAGCCAGTCAAGGATAAGGGCGATACAAGGCTCTGCCCCCGCCCACACCTCGGGCAACCCTTCCCAAGTGCCGACAGGAGCATAATTGTCAAGGGTGAGCATACCCTCGCGCAATCTTTGCAAAGCGACCGCGGCATCGGGGTCCGACATGTCCATGTAATAAGTTTCCAAAACTTTGGCATCTTCCTCATCGAAAGTTTCTTCGTAAAGGCGCGTAATAAAGTAATCGTTCGCGCGCGCTTTTTCGCACTTTGAGCAAATAAAGTGCAAGAAGCCCGACAAGGCGTTTCGACCTGTTTTATACCAGTGAGGATCCGCGCCGCCCTTTGCCTCTTCCACCAAGACGGCAACCATGGAGTCGATATACATATCGCGCGCCGGCCCGGGAGCGGGAATACAAACGGAAGAAAGCGGGTTCCAGTTAGGATAGAACACGCCGTTCGCAGGGTCATCTTCGGCGCCCCAGTTAATAATGAACACGGGCCCGATGGTCTGCCTGAACCCGCTGGTTTTAAAGCAAAGCTCGGGTTTAGGGTCGTTGATGATAAGACTAAGCCCTTTTGATTCCAATATGGTGGGAATAACCACCGCGACGGTTTTACCTGTTCCCGGCGGAGCAACCACCAGAGTCGACAAGGTCTCGGGCAGCTTTAAAAGCTTTCCCTTGAACCTGCCCAGCACCATGACAAAGCCGTCAAACAGCTTCATTTTCTTAACATCTTTATAGGTAGCGATGCGTCCCGAGCCGTGCAAGGTCGACATAAAGGAGTGCGGGTTGGCGATAACGCCTCCGAGCGCTATAAGAAAGAACGACAAAAACGGCAACATAGGCATATACATAGCCCACGAAAAGCCTTTGTGATTCCAATAATCGTTAAACCAATCGCCGTATTTATCAATCAAGTATCCCGGGTTCTGCCATACCGAGCTAAAGAACTGCCCGACCACGCCGAGCGTATCGCTGCTTATTCCTCTGCCGACCAGATAACCGAGAGGAAGGGCGATAATCGCAAACACGACCATTACCAAAGTTGCAATCAGGAAACTAAAGACAACCCATGTGACTGCCTTGTCGTATTCTGCCCATTCTTCTCCGCGTTTTAACATTTATTTCAAAGCCTTTCCTTAAAAACCCAATACTAGCTCTTACCACTGTTTTTCAAAATCTTTTTGCATTCCTCGCTAAAGCTCTTAGTCGCTTTCTTTCCCGCTTTCGGCAAGACTTCCACGATGTGCGGCAAAGTTACGGGCGCTCCATTCGCCACGCGACAAACCTTTACCCCTTCTTCGTCCCATGTTTCCGCCATATCCGCAGCATTTATAACATTTCCGCCTTCAATTGCCAAAACATTTTGGACCGTGATGTCATCACCTAATCCCAGCTTCTCTTGTATTGCTCGGGTAGCGTCGGAAAGCAACTTTACGGGTGATACGCGGTGCGTCTTTTCCGAGAACCACAAAGGCGCTTCATCGTTAAACCTTTCCTCATCGGCGAGCCAATCACCTTCGTCACGGTCAACCATACAGGCAAGCAAAGTATCACCGGATATACCGACTATCCCGATATTAACATCACCCGCGGCGACATTTTCAATAATTTCAAAGCCGTTTGCTTTTATAAGTTCCTTTGCTTCGTCCATGGCTTTGGAAAGCATACTGTCGCGTTCCTCGGCCGTTATGGGCTCGGGCTCGGGTTTTTCCTCGGGCGTAGTATCCCACGCCGGCGCTTTGTCGTTGCGCCGCAAGTTATAAGCCGCCTCAATATCATCGGGTTCGGGCGCGCCTTTATCCTCGTTCATAAAGTCAGGCATTTCGTTCATATCGTCAAAGGCGCTCATATCCGCCATTAAATCCGTTTTTTTCTTTTTCTTTTTGCTGCCTTTTTTGCCGGAAAGCACATCAATTTTCTCGCGCATTTTTGCATCGTCTTTGCCGTCCTTGCGCTTTTTCTTCTTTTTAAACTTGCCTGCCGTCGGCATGACATAAGTAAGCGCGGGCGGTCTGATGCGGCGGTAAGATTTCTTACGCGTTATCACCAGCACTTTTTGCTCAAAGTATTTTTTGTGAACCCTTCTTAGGCGAGTATAGGCGCGCTTTAAAGCCTTTAAAATCATTGCGCCCCACTTGATCTGCGCGAAAGCGAGCCAACCCAAAAGCCATAGAGGAATAAACAGGAATATGGCAAGGAAAAACAGCCATTCCGAGACGGTGTCTATGACCCACCCGTCCTGCCACATTTGCCATAGGAAAATCCAGTGCTTGTTAAACGCGGCATCAAAGCCCCATATCTCATAAATGGTCGACCGCCACAAGGTCAAAAAGACAGTGCTCCACACAATGCCGACCAAAATAAACCTAACCAAAAAACCAAAGGGCTTCAATTTTTCCCCGCTTCAAAAAAGTTATATACGCCAAGTTATAATTCTTAATCGTATAGAAATTGTTAATAAAAGACAAAAAGACCTGTAAGGGCCTGCTTATCCCTTTTATTGCTCCGAGTCACAATAAATTAAGGAGAAATATAAAGATTCCCGCTACATTTGTCAACATTTAAGTTTAAGGCTGGTTTATAAGTTGGTGAGGTGATAAGTTGAAGAGAAACGAAAAAGAAGGGCGCGCGAATGACGCCGCCCCTCTTCTTTTTCAACTTATAAACTTATAAGCTTATAAACTAAACCCTAGAATTTGTACTGCACCTGCAAAC
>CACZRW010000097.1 GCA_902783675.1 uncultured Pseudomonadota bacterium
GCTTCCGCGGGGTGAATGAAAAAGGAAGGTGTGCCCGTTGAGGCGAGCGTTGCGGCTATTTTAGAGCCGATGTGGCCGGATTTACCCATGCCCGTCACGATAACTTTGCCGGTGGTATTATAAAGCCTGTCAATCGCATCAACAAATGATTGTCCCAGCGAGTCTTTTAAAGCGACCAGTCCGGCGGTTTCCATTTCAATTATTTCTTGTCCGATTTTGATTTCGTCTTTAGTGAACTTTTCCGGCATTTAATGTTCCTTTCTTTTCTTTGTTTTAAGTATCTTAAGTTGCCATGAGTTAAAGGGGAAGGGGTAAAAAGTGCGGCTTCGGCGGCTATACTTCCGAAATGCGCGAGAAAACATCGCCCTCAAATCCCGCTTCGTCCAAGGCCGCGCGAGTGGGCAGAAATTCCATGCACTTGTCGGCAAAGTGCTTTCGTCCTTCGCGGATAAGCCGCTCGTCAAGAATCTCTTTAATTTGGTGAAGGTAGAAAACATCGTTTGCAGCGTATTTTATTTGCTCGTCCGTAAGAGTGGGTGCGCCCCAATCCGAGCACTGTTGCTCTTTTTCAATCTCAATACCCAAAAGCTCGGCGCAAAGGGTCTTTAAGCTGTGCTCAACAGAGTTCGTGCGCGCCAGTTTTGAAGCTATTTTCGTGCAATAAACCGGAGCAATGTCCGCACCTAAAAAATGCTTTAAAGCCGCAATGTCAAAGCGTCCGTAGTGGAAAATCTTCAGGACTTTTCTGTCTTCCAATAAAGCTTTGAGATTGGGGGCGTTATAGTTTCCTTTGTTAAAGTGGACAAGATGCGCCGTGCCGTCACCGGCAGAAAGTTGAACAACGCAAAGACGATCGCGATTTAGTTTTAAACCCGTGGTCTCGGTGTCAATCGCTACGGAATCTCCGAAAGATAAACCCGAAGGTAAATCGCCGCCGTGCACCGTTATTTTCTTTGCAAACATACTTTTTCCTTTTGTTCCTTTGTGTTTGGTGCCCGAAAGAAGACTCGAACTTCCACGACTGTTACATCACTAGTACCTGAAACTAGCGCGTCTACCAATTCCGCCATTCGGGCTTTAGCTAATTTTGGGGCAGGGCCCCCGTACCAAAACAGACGGCAACCTAGCACATTATTTACAAAAAGACTAGACTTTTTTCTTTCTTTTAACCGATATTTAATGTATCTATAATTTCATTTTGCTTTAAGCACCTTGATTTCAATCCGATTTCAAGCGGTTTGCAGTTCTTTTTTTAAGGAGGATTTTTAAGTGTCCATGGTTAAGAAAACAGTCCTTTTGGCGGCGGCAGGGGCTTTTGCGCTTGCATTGTCCGCTTGCGATAAGCCGGTTGAGCAGCAACAAGCTCAAGGTCCGGTGCCGGTGACAGCAGTTGCGGCAGTTAGTGAAGATTTGCCGATTAGCAGGGCTTTTATCGGTAAAGTCGTATCTTATGACAAGGTGGACATAAAACCCAGAATCCAAGGCATCATTAAAAAGAGAGCCTATACCGAAGGGGCAATGGTTAAAAAGGGTGCGCTGTTATATTCCATAGAAAAAGACCAATATACGGCGGCTTTGCAACAGGCAGAGGCGGCGCTGGCAAAGGCCGAGGCTGATGCCATAAATGCTAACTTGCAGTTGGAGCGCGCCGAGCAGCTAATCGGAACGGGAGATATTTCCAAAGCTACTTTTGATAACAGAAAAGCGGCGGCGGCTATGGCTATGGCTGCCGTTAAGGAAGCCCGAGCCGCGGCGGATAATGCCAAGCTTAATCTCGGTTATACCGATATCAAAGCACCTTTTACGGGGCGCGCAGGTATGAGCAATTATGACGAGGGCGAGTATATTACGCCTTCGTCCGGCACTTTGGTCAGCATGGTCAGCATCGATCCCATGGGAGTCGAGTTCGCTATCGGAATGAAAGATATTGCGGCAATGATGGTATCGGTCGGCGGCGAAGTGCCTCATATCTCGGCAGAGCTTACTTTAACCCAAGGGCATGTCTATGAAAACAAGGGCAAAATCGACTTTATTGATAATTCCATAAATCAACAAACCGATACTTTGAAAATGCGTGCAAGGTTTGATAACCCGAAAGGCAGGCTTATGGACGGCGAGTTGGTGTCAATCAAAATTACCACCGAGGAAAAGTATCCCATGATTATCATTCCTCAGGCCTCTTTGCAACAAGATCAGGCAGGGCGTTATGTGTTGGTGGTCAAAGACGATAACAAAATTGATTTAAGGCGTGTTATCACCGGCGTCGAGGTGGGGAAGAACATTGTCGCGGCATCGGGGCTTAATGAAGGCGAAAAAGTCGTGGTTGAAGGTTTGCAAAAGATTAGGCAAGGCTCGGAAGTAAAGGCGGCCATCGTTGATATTTATCAGTTTGATAACGGGACCGACAAAACCAAAAACGGCAGCGCCAAAGCAGGTGAAGCTAAAACCGAAGAAAGTAAGTAAAGAATTGTTTCAGGCTTAAAGGAAGAAAAAGATGTTTTCAGGATTGTTTATTGATCGCCCAAAACTTGCGATGGTGGTGTCAATTGTTATCACTTTGGGCGGGCTTATTTGTATATCGCAAATCCCTGTCGCTTCTCTTCCCGATGTTACTCCGCCGCAGGTGGAAGTTTCTGCTACTTATGTCGGTGCGTCCGCCGAAGTGGTTGAAGCTACGGTCGCACAGCAAATCGAAGCCGCTATGATAAGTGTGGACGATATGATGTATATGTCGTCAACAAGCTCTAACGACGGCAGCTATAACCTTAACATCACTTTTAATCTCGGCTCCGATCCCGATATGAATACCGTTAATGTGCAAAACAAGGTCAAGCAGGTGGAAAGTCAGCTGCCTACCGAAGTGACGCAGGTCGGCGTGTCGGTGCAAAAGCAGTCTACGACCATGCTTATGGCAATTGCGATTTATTCCGACGATCCCGAAGCATACGATATGCTATATCTTAACAACTATGCCAACTTGTATGTGAAAGATGTGCTTGCCAGAGCGCCCGGTGTCGGTGATGTGCAGATATTCAGCAGGCAGGATTACTCCATGCGGGCGTGGCTTGATGTTGATAAGATGGCGAATATGAATATATCCGTGCCCGAGATTATCTCTGCCATATCAGCTCAGAATATTCAGGCGGCGGCCGGATCTGTCGGTTCGCAGCCCGCACCTAAAAATCAGCAGATGCAGTTAACCATTTTAGCGGAAGGGCGGCTTAAAACCGTTGAGGAGTTCGGCGATATTATTTTAAGAGCGAATCCGGACGGGTCTAATCTTTATTTAAAAGATGTTTCCAGAATCGAGCTCGGGGCAAAAAGTGCGGCCATCACTTCTTACTATAGCGGCAAGCCGGCGGTGGCAATGGCGGTGTTCCAAACTCCCGAAGCTAACGCCGTGGCGGTTGCCAAGGAAGTTCAGCAAAGAATGGAAAAGCTTTCTAAGGCTTTCCCGACGGGCATCAGTTACGATATTATTTATGATACTTCAACTTCCGTGTTCGCCACTATTCAAGAGGTGTTCAGAACGCTTATCGAAGCGTTCTTGCTGGTGGTGTTGGTAGTGTTTGTTTTCCTTGGGACAATCAGAGCAACTTTCATTCCCATGATAGCAATTCCCGTCGCGCTGGTCGGCACCTTTATTTTCCTTTACTGCTTCGGATTCTCGGCAAATACCGTGTCGCTTTTGGCGTTGGTTTTGTCGGTGGGTATTGTGGTTGATGATGCCATCATGGTCGTGGAAAATGTTGAACGCGTAATGGAAGAAAATCCCAATATGTCGCCAAAAGATGCTACGAAAAAGGCCATGGGTGAAATTACCGCTCCGATTATCGCAGTGACCTTCGTGCTGGTGTCAGTGTTTGTTCCCGTTACCTTAATGCCCGGTATGACAGGCGCTCTTTACCGCGAGTTCGGGGTGACGGTGTGTGTGGCGATGATGCTGTCCGCGGTTAACGCTTTAACCCTTACTCCCGCGCTGTGCGGATTGATTATGAGACCGGGAAAAGAGCCGTGGGGCTTTATGCGTGCGGTAATGAACTTTATTGATAGAGTGCGCCAAGGGTATGCCAACATCGTGCGCAAGACTTTGCATATCATTCCCTTGATGCTAATCATTTTGGGCGGTATCGCCACCGCTGCTTGGTTCGTTTATGAAAGAACGCCGGGCGGGTTTATTTCTTCGGAAGATCAAGGTGCGGTGTTCGTTGATATTTCTTTGCCGCCTGCCGCTTCCACCAACAGAACTGATGTTATTGCAAAGCAGGTTAACGATATCGTTCTGCAAATCCCCGGCGTGAACAGAACGATGATGGTCGTCGGATACAGCATTCTTTCCGGTAACGCTGGTTCGGATTCCGCAATGATGATTGTGGGCTTGGAAGACTATGAAAAGCGCCGCTCGCCCGAACTCGGAGTCGATAACATCATTACCGAGATTTTTAAGCGCACTTCCACTATTCAAGGGGCTTCCGTGGTCGCCTTTAACTTGCCCGCGATTATGGGGCTCGGTTCTTTCGGCGGCTTTTCTTATCAGCTTAACAGTATCACGGGTGCATCGGCCGCCGACATGTATAAAGTCGCGATGAATCTGATTCTGGAAGCGAATAAGCAGCCCGAGCTTATGAATGTGTTTACGACTTACAGTGCGCAAAATCCGCAGCTCTTCCTTGATCTGGACAGGCAAAAGGCGCAGACTCTGGGGCTTACCATTTCCGAAATATTCATGGCGCTGCAGACTTATCTTGGCGGATATTATGTGAACGACTTTAACCTTTACGGCAGAACATGGCAGGTCAATATTCAGGCCGAGCCGACTTTCCGCGGGACGATTGAGGATATCTATCGCATTTATGTCAAAAATAACAAAGGCGTGATGGTGCCTTTGCGCTCTATTATCAATGTCGAAAACTCGGTCGGGCCGAAGTATTATTCTCGCTACAACAACTATCGTTCTATCGCCATTAACGGCAATGCAAGGCCTAATGTAAGTTCGGGTGACGCGCTGGCGGCGATGGAACGCGTTTCCGAAAAGCTGCCCGAGGGCTATAGCTTTGAGTGGACGGCGCAATCGCTTCAGGAAAAAGAAGCCGGCTCGGCGATGATATTTATTTTGGCGGCGGCAGTGGTGTTTGCCTACTTGTTCCTTGTCGCTCTTTACGAAAGTTGGAATACGCCGATTGCAATCATGCTGTCCGTAATTACCGCTTTGCTGGGAGGTATGCTCGCGCTTAATATCGCGGGGCTGTCTAACGGCATTTATGCGCAAATCGGACTTATCGTTCTAATCGCCATGGCGTCCAAAAACGCAATTCTTATCGTGGAGTTTGCGCGTGAGCGGCGGTTGCATATGGGCATGAGCATTATAGACTCGGCGGTTGAAGGTGCTCGCCTTCGTTTCCGTGCGGTTATGATGACCAGCTTTGCCTTTATCTTGGGCTTGGCTCCGCTGATAATCGCACACGGCGCGGGCGCTATAGCCAGACGTGAAGTCGGCACTCCCGTTTTCGGCGGCATGATAGCAGGTGCGGTTGTAGGTATTTTCTTCATTCCCGCTCTTTATGTCGTCTTTCAATGGATAGGAGAGCTGTTGCTTACTCCCGCTCAAAAGGCCGAACTGGAAAAATCCAAATAAATAGGCTTCAAATTTGCGAATCTGCGGGTCGCGGATTTTTCACGTACTTTTAGTACGCTGGAAAAATCCTTGCCCTTGTTTCACAAATAGCA
>CACZRW010000098.1 GCA_902783675.1 uncultured Pseudomonadota bacterium
ACCTGACAATGAGCTAAAAAAACTTCTTGAAAACTGGAATGACAATCAAGAAGACCCCCGCAAAAAATTGGGCTTGATTTAACAAACCAAGCCCAAAATAAAGTCCGAACAAAATCAAAAACTATTTCTTTTTAGATTTAGTTTTAGTCGTCTTTTTCTTCTTCGCAGCGACTTTTTTGGTCGCCTTTTTAGGAGCAGCTTTTTTAGCTGCGGTTTTCTTGGTAGCGGCAGCTTTAGCTACAACCTTTGTCGCTTTCTTTTTTGCCGCTTTTTTCTTTGCCGGCTTTGTTTTCTTAGCGGGCTTAACGGCAACAACGGCCTCACTTTTTGCCGCGACGACTTTCACCGAGCTTACTTTAGAAACGGCCTTCGACGAACCGAACAAAATCACCAAAGATATTACAACGGGAATAATCACCGTGAGCCACATTCCGACCGGAGTGAACTGCATTCTGAACTGTCCCAAAATGTCCAATCCCGCAAGAGTGGTAAACGCCACGATATACACATAAGGAACCCACCCGAAAGACTCAAAAACAACCGTTACTTTGGGATGCTTTTTACGGATTCTTTCAAGGAATGTCGGAACAATGTCAAACAGCAAACCAAGGAAGAAAAGCAAAAACAAAAATTGCCAAATTGCGTTAGCTGTTTCCCACAATCCCATAGGAATAAAAGAAAACAAAATTAAAAGAATAAGCGAACCAAAAAAATTGATACCGCCCAAAAGGAAAAAATCACAAGATAACGAAAAACCTCTCATACTTAGAACTCCTTAATTAAATGAGGACCAATTCAAAATAGCATCTTTTTGTGCAATTACAAGCCCTTTATCGCCTCTTTTGAATCAAAACTTTAAGTTAGTCTTTATCTTATAAAAAAAGCTACCCAAGAAACTTTTTTTAGATTATTAGATTGTAGATAAAAGGTGTTGGTAAAAGAGCAATTTGGGAAACTTGAAATGTTTACAGTAAATAAAAACTTCTTTAAACACACATTAAAAAGCACTTTTAAGGGCGCATTTATTGCCGCCGCCACGCTGTTATTTTCCCTGTTTGCAACGCTTACCGCAAACGCGGCTGATGCGGACAACCCCATTGCTACCGGAGCGGCGGAGAAAACCGCCCCCACCATAATCACTAAAGAGCCGCAAGAAATAACAGTTGAAATAAATCCGACAACGACCGTTGTTGCACCCATGGCGTATCACATACCCTATTTGCAATCAATCATAGATATAAAGGCTGACGGCTCTGCCATCGTTACCGAAAACTTTTTTCTGGTCGTTCCCGAAGGATCAAAAGATCAATCATTTTCAAGAAAAACACAAAAAATCATAAAGACCCCTTTCGGTGACAGAAGGATTAATGCCACCGTCACGAAAGTCATGCATAACGGCTCGTTGACTCCGTTTAAAATCATTCCCGAAAGTGACATAAATCTCCTCAAGATTTCAAGCGCTGACAAGGGGCTTGAACCGGGCGTGCATTCTTTTTCCGTGCAATACTATATTCACTCTGCGATTAAAACAATCGGTGATAACGACACCTTCTTCTGGGCCGTTTTAGCGCCGAGTTGGAATACCCCGATAACCAGAATTGCCCTTATGATAAAGCACCCGAACAATATCGAGCCCATGGGACAAACCATATTTTTGAATAACAAACCTGATACCAAAGTCAAAAATGTTTCACATACCGGATCTTCTTATAATTTCGTAAGGAACAATATGTTATATCCGTCTCAAACTTTGGTTTTTATTGAGACTTTCCCAAAAGGAAGTTTTGCAAACCTTGCCAAAGGCAAAGCATTTAAAAAGCTCTTTGATATGGATATATCGACCTTTTCCTACCTTCTAGGTTTACTTTTCATTTTTTCCTATTACCTGGCATTATGGTTTACCGCCGCGAAAGAAAAAAGGATTATCTCCGACCCTTCGCAAAATGCTGACGAAAGCGGCTTTTTCTCACCTGCAGGATTTCGCACCTTCCTCAAAAAGTCCTTTGACGCTAAGACCTTGCTTGCCCTTATTTTAAATCTTGCTCAAAAAGGGCTGCTAAAGATTGAGGAGAATGAGGCCGGCACTTTCACGCTCATTCGTCAAGCAAAAGCCGGCAAAGAAACCAATCTTTCCAAAGGTGAAAGAAGCTTCTTTTCGCACCTCTTCACCAAAGGGAACTTATCCGTCGACCTCGACGGCGATACGGGTAGCCGCCTGACAAAATACCGCCGCAATTTTGAGGTTCCTTTCTCTTTGGAATACGACAGGCAATTCCTTAAAGTGAATTATTCTTACTTTTTATTCGGCATAGGCATCACCGTTTTCAGCATCATTTTCTCGGCGGCGCTTTCAGGAAATCCGCTTTGGACCGGCACAGTTTCTGCCTCTTTGGCCTTGGCAGTTTTACTTACCGTATCATCTGTTTTTGTGCTCGCAAACACCGTTAGAAAGCCCGCGCATCAAGGTAAAACTGCAAAAATGCTGATACTACTTTTACTCTTTGCATCGTTCTCGGTATTATCGGTTTTCTATGCTTATTCCATGGCGATTAGCTTGAACGCCTTGGCAACCGTTTTCTTAGGATTGATGACTTTCTTCTTATCTCTCGCCTACCACCTTATGAAAAGCGAGGACAAGCTGGGCAAGGCCGTGCGTGACAAGTCCGACATGTATATCGATTACCTGAGGCTAAAGTCACCGCTTCCCGAAGCATATAAATCCGACCCGAAAAAGGGAATAGAGGCTTTTCTGCGCTCGCTTCCTTTTGCCATAGCTTCGGATAACGAAGCCGCTTATATAGAACGCTTTGCTCCTCTGCTTGACAGCGCTGGCGAACAGATCCCCTGGCGCCAAACAAAGGAGAAAGCCTCTGCCTTAGGCATCGCGGATTTCCTTTCTCGCTTGGAAAAGCAAATCACCGCCAGCTTTGCCTTTTTAAACCCGAAGATACAGCGCTTTAGGTAAAATAAAACTTGTCAGAATCCTTTTTGTAACTATACTAGCGCCCCATGAGTGATTTATTTCAAAAAGCAGCCCCAACCGAAGGAAACTACACCGCCAAAGACATTGAAGTGCTTGAGGGATTAGAGCCTGTCCGCCGCCGCCCCGGCATGTATATCGGCGGCACGGACGAAGTCGCCTTTCACCACCTTGCGGCCGAAATTTTAGATAACGCCATGGACGAGGCGGTTGCGGGCTTTGCCACCACCATTACGATAAGCCTTTCCGCCGACTACCGCCTTACGATTATCGACAACGGCCGCGGCATTCCCATTGACCCGCACCCGAAGTATCCCGACAAATCCGCACTTGAAGTAATCCTGACGACGCTCCACTCGGGCGGCAAGTTCGGGGGTAGCGCTTACAAAGTGTCGGGAGGCCTTCACGGCGTAGGCTTATCGGTTGTAAACGC
>CACZRW010000099.1 GCA_902783675.1 uncultured Pseudomonadota bacterium
CATGGAAGAAGTAAGAAATGCCATAGACGGCGCAATGCGCGAAATCGGCACTCGCTTTGACTTTAAGGGCTCTAAAAGCTCGCTTGAACTAAAGCCCAAAGAAAATGAAATTGTCATTATTGCCGACGACGCTTTAAAGTTGAAACAGGTTCACGACCTTTTGCTCACCTACATCACCAGAAGGAAGCTTGAAACCTCGTGCCTTGACTTCGGTGCCGAGGAACAGGCGTCGGGCAATACCATTCGCCAAACAGTCAAGATTAAGCAAGGCATATCGCAGGAAGTAGCAAAGAAAATCAGCAAAAGCATTAAAGACAGCAAAGCCAAAGTCCAATGCTCCATCCAAGGTAATGAACTTCGCGTATCGGGCAAAAAGCGCGACGACTTGCAAGACACGATAGCTTTTATAAAATCGCTCGGCATTGACCAACCTTTGCAATTCGTAAACTTTAGGGACTAGGCGCGAAACAAGCCGAAAAAAGAAAATGGCAAACACCCTTGAATCTTTTATGGAAAAGCTCAAAAAGACGCACGGCACCTGTCACCTTTTTTACATTCTTTCCGCGAAAAACGGGGAAGAGGACACTTCTTTTCTTCTAAAGCTGCTTGAACCGTTTTCCCTAAAAAATGTGCGCGTCGCCATTCACCTTTTTCTAAAGAACAAAAATTGCAAACCCGACGCATTATTTCCTTTTGTCCGCGAGCTGGAACAGGCACTCACGCCCTTTCGCCCGTTTATTTACATCGCGTCTTTAAGCGGAGATTATTATAACCATCACGATACCGCGATTTTTAATGCTGTTATAGCGGGCGACGCACCGCGCTTTTCTTCTGCCGAGAACGCACTTATTTCGTCTTATAACGACAGGGTTTACGACAATTTCATGACCCCAAGAGTGATTGCCGACTTTCGCGGTGTTCACGAAAAAGACGGCTTTTACTTTGCGGATTTTTCCCCTCTTGCCGCCGGCGAACTTACGGATATACTAAAGCTTAACAAAGACACGCGCCTGATTTTAACCTCGGAAAAATAAAGGAAAGACCTCTTGCGCATTTGGTTTTTTATATTTGCTTTTTGGATCGCCTTTTGCCAAATCTCTTTGGCACAAAAGCCCACTGCCGCCACGGGCACGGAAACCGAAGCGGATTTAAGGGCTCTTAACTCTCAAATTGCCAAGTATAAAAAGACCGCCGCCGCCGCACAGAACAAGGCCGAAAAAATCGCCGCCGAACTTGCAGAGGCCAAGCAGAAGTCCGTTACCGCCGCGGCCGCCGTGCAGGAATACGAAGCCTCGCTTAACAATCTTGAAAGAGAACTTGCCGCCCTTGAAACCGAACAAACCGCGGTAAAAGCAAAATTAGACGAGCGCTTTACGCAGTTACAAACCTTAACGGCCAGCCTTGAAATCCTTGCCAAAAGCCCGACCGAAGCGATGTTTTCCGCCCCGCTTCCCCCGCGAGATATGGCCAAATCCGCAGTCCTGATGCGCGGCACGATTCCCGTTTTGGAAGGCGTATCCAAAGACCTTCGTGCCGAGCTCATTCGCCTTTCCTCGCTTAAAATGGCCATAAAGGCAAAGCGCGCCCAGATTAAGATGGCATATAAGGGCTTGGGAGAAAGGCACCGCCGCCTTGCCGCCTTACTTGCCGCCAAAAAGGACGAGGAGAAAAAGCTCCTTGACCTTACCGAGACCGCGAAAGGCCGTATTGCCGAACTTTCCCAAAAAGCCAAGAACATTGAAGAGATTTTAAAGGCCAATGCCGCCCGCAAGCTTAAAGAAAAGCAGGAAAGGGAAAAAGCCGAAGCCGCCGCCAAGGCCGCCGAAGCCGCTAAAGCCGCCGAAAAAATGGATTTAAGAAAATACATTGCCCCCGTAAAAGGGGATAAAAACGCCTTGTCGGGTGACTTTGCCAAAGCGAAAGGTTTTCTTTCCATGCCCGCGGCGGGCAGTATCAGCTCACGCTTTGACGAGATTAACCAAAACGGCATGCACAACAAGGGCATAACGATAAGAACGCGCGCGGGCGCACAAGTAATAAGTCCCTATGACGGCACGGTCATTTTTGCGGGCTTTTTAAAGGGCTACGGCAAGATTTTGATTATCGAGCACAACGGCAATTACTTCACCACGCTGGCAGGATTAGGACAAATTGACGCCGAAGAAGGCCAAACTCTTTTAGCGGGCGAGCCTGTCGGCACTATGGAGCAAAGGGGCACTCCCGACCTTTACATGGAATTGCGCAAAGCCGACACGCCAATAAATCCTTTGCCGTGGCTTGCGTTAAAATCCTAAACAGAGTATCCTTGGCAAAACTTTATAATTAAAGGGAAAACACAAATGATAAAAAAGACTCTTTCCTTGGCAACCGCATTTTTATTTTTAGCGTTGGCACTTTCTGTTCCTTTTGAAAGGGCGAACTCTGCCGAACCTGCCGAGGATAAATCCGCCGAAACCTATCGCCTTTTAGCTCTCTTTGGCGATGTTTTTGATAAAATAAAAGAGGATTATGTTGAAGAGGTCACCGATAAAAAGGTCATAGAATCCGCCATAAACGGCATGCTTTCCTCGCTTGACCCGCACTCGGGCTATTTAAACGAAGAAAGCTTCAAAGACATGCAGGTGCAGACAAAGGGCGAGTTCGGCGGCCTTGGTATTGAAGTAACCATGGACTCGGGCTGGGTAAAGGTTGTCTCGCCGATAGACGACACTCCGGCGTTCAGAGCGGGAATAAAGTCGGGCGACTACATCACGCACATTGACGACACGGCGGTTTTGGGGCTTACACTTACCGAAGCGGTAGAAAAAATGCGCGGCAAGCCCAAGACCAAAATCGACTTAATTATTCGCCGCGAAGGCACTACCGAGCCTTTAAAGTTCACGCTCACCCGCGACATTATAAAGATAAATCCCGTCCGCTTTGAGGCGAAAGTTGATGATAATGTCGGCTACATTCGCATTAACTCTTTCAGCGAAAAGACCACCGACGAGCTTAAAAAGGCGCTTAAAGCCATAAATAAGGAACTTGGCGGCGAGCCCATCGGCTATGTCATTGATGTTCGCAACAACCCCGGCGGGCTGCTTGACCAAGCAATCTCTGTCGCCGACATTTTCTTGGATGGCGGCGAAATCGTATCGACTCGCTCGCGCCACCTTGAGGACACCACTCGCTTTAACGCTACCAAAGGCGACTTAACCGGCGGACTTCCTTTGGTCGTTTTGATTAACGAGGGCTCGGCATCTGCGTCCGAAATCGTAGCGGGCGCCTTGCAAGACCACCGCCGCGCCGTCATTGCGGGCACTAAATCCTTCGGCAAAGGCTCGGTGCAGTCGGTCATTCCCATTGTGAACCACGGCGCTATTCGCATCACCACGGCGCGCTACTACACCCCTTCGGGCGTATCAATCCAAGCCGAGGGCATTGAGCCCGACATTGAAATCCGCCCTGCCAAAATTGAAGAAGTGGCAAAGGTAGAAGGCGGCATCAGCGAATCCGAACTTCCCAAAGCCTTGGCCAGCGAAGCGAAAAAGCAAGCCAAAGCAAAGGGGAAAGATAAGGACAAAGCCAAAGGGAAGGACAAAGACAGGTTTAAAGCCCTTGATAAGCTTGATAAAGAAGCAAGTACGCCGGACGACTATCAACTGGCGCGCGCGATTGACATTTTAAAAGGCATCGCGGTTTACCGCCAAACCGAACCCGCTTTTAAAAAGGACGGTGCAGAAGCGGATAAACAAGCGGCAAAGAAATAGCCATGGCAAAGAAGCTTCTCCTTGCGTTTTTGATTATCTTGGGGGCTTCTTTAATTGCCTTTCTCGCTTGGTTTTGCTTCCAGTATTTTGCAAAGCAACAGGACTCGGTGCCGGCTTATTTTTCCTCACTGACGGTGGGAGAAGAGGCAACTTTTGACACCGACAAATCGGCCAAAAGTGCCGAAGTTTTCTCCTCAAGCTTGACCGAGAACTTCGCGCTTTTAAAGACGAAAGAGGCACCTTCGCGCTCGTCCTCTTCGGCTTCTTCGCCTTTACTGCCCCCTTCGCTGCCGCTGGAAGTTCTGGCGCCGCCGCCTTCTCTCATGGACATTGACAAAAGCGATTACCTGCCGCGTATAGCCGCGGACGGCACCGAGCCTTACAACTTTTACAAGGCCCCTTTTGACCACAAGAAATACGCCCGCGAGGCAAAACTCGCCATTGTCGTAACGGGGCTGGGGCTGGCTAAAAGCACTACCAACATCGCCATAGAAAAGCTCCCCGCCGCCGTCACCCTTTCCTTTTCGCCCTTTGCCTCCGGCTTTGTCAGCCAAGTAATCTCGGCAAGAGAAAAAGGCCACGAAACCATGGTCGACTTATATCTGGAAGAAGAAACCGCAAACGGCGACATGATTTTTTCCTCGCCCGGCACTATTTTGACCCACCTTCCCTACGATGAAAACCTTGCCCGCGCCAAAGCCACTTTGCTTAATAAAGGCGCGGTGACGGGCGTTGTCGCGCTGGGCGGTTCGGCGTTTAAATCCGCACCCACCGCCTCGCTTGCCGCCGTGCAAAAGTTCATCATGGACAAGGGGCTTATCTACCTTGAAAACGACCCCGACTTTCCCAAAGCGGCGGGCTCCGTAACGGGCGGCTTTTTCCTAAACGCCAACGCCACTTATCGCGGGGATTTAAACACCAAAGACCTTCTTTCCTTCATAAAAAAGGCGGCGGATTTAGCGCTTGACAGAGGTAAATACATCATCATTCTGCCCCTTTCCAAAGCCACCCTAAACGCGCTTTTGGAAGGCGAGATAGACGGACTTTTTGCCGGTGTTGTTCTTACACCTTTAACCGCTCTGCTGCCTAAATAAGGAAACTTTAAAATGACTTCTTTAACAAATACGAATACAAATACGAATAATTCCAAGCCTTACCGCCCCAATGTCGGCATAATGCTGATAAATGACAAGGGCGAAATCCTCATCGGCGAACGCATAGACATCTCGGGCGCATGGCAAATGCCCCAAGGCGGCATTGAGGAAGGCGAGGACATAGTCGCCGCGGCTCGCCGTGAGCTGGCCGAAGAAACCGGTATCGCCCCCGCTCTTACGGACTTTATAAAAAGGACCGATGACTGGCTTTACTACGACTATCCGGACACCGTCTCCGAGGTTCATAAAAAGCATCGCGGACAGAAACAAATCTGGGTTTTGTTAAGGTTCAAAGGCGAGGATAAGGACATAGCTGCCGACACTGCCGAACCGGAGTTTTCCGCCTTTAAATGGGCGAAGCCGCAAGAAGTCATTGCCCTCATCACCCCTTTCAAACGCCCCATTTACGAAGCCGCAATTAAAAAACTCTTGGGCTGAATAAGGTTAGTTTATAAGGTGATAAGCTTATAAGTTTAATGAGGAATGAGAATTAAGAATTTGCCTTACTGTTTCATCAATAGATCCCTTTTCCTCTAAACAATAAAAATTTTAAGCATTATTTCGCAAAAATTAACTTGTCAGAATTTAATTGATAACATTAAATGTGTTATATAACAAAGAGTTAAATTGATTAAAAAACAAAAAGGTCAAGTTGTGTCTGTTTTTAGTAAGAAACAAAAAGGTGATACTACGAATCATTTAGTCGTATCTAATGAAAATACTTTTTATATAAAGGTTCCTTATGAATATCCGTTTTCTATAGGTGATGATGCTTTGCGAAGAAAAGTCAAAGAATTAATAGAAGAGTATAATAAAATATACAGAGCGACTAATTTGATTGTTTATATTCAAAAAGGTGAGTTTCAAGACAGCATCAAATCGAAAGTTGCAGATCTGGAAAACCTGATAAATCAAGGGAATAACGAACTTTCAAGACGAACCAACGAAAGAATACTTAAAAAATCTTTATGGATATCAGCAATGACCCTGTTTATTGCTGCTACTTCATGTGCCGTAACGGTGTGCCAATTGATAAAGTAAAAAAGGGGTATTTGATGAAAAATAATAACAATACGGAAATCATAATAACCAGCGAAGCCAAAGAGTACCTTGATTTCATAACGGCCACCTTAGATAATTTGACTATTAACAGGCAAATTTATTTGGATTTTCATAACGCCTTAATTCAACAAAAATCCAAAGATAACTATTTTATAAGGTGGGCTATGAATAATTATTATCAGGCGTTAATTCTAAATCTTTGTAAATTACTTGAGCGGAAAGGATCCTGGAAGCAAAGACGCACATTACAACATTTCCTTAATTTATGTAAGAAATCTGAAAACTGGGAAGCTTTCAAGCGATCTCGGCTGGGAGAGAAAATATTTGTTGAAGATCCTGCTACAAAAAAGAAGGAAGAATTGCCGGATTATGATTATATAGTCAGAGAAAACTTTAATAATGTCAAAGTGAACGATGATTTAGAAAAGATAAAGTCTTTTCATGACGAATTAAGTGATTTGCGGAATCATGGGATAGCACACCTTACTGTCAAGAAAGTGGAGACTGCCAATTTAAATTTTGAAAGATTGCATAAAATTATTGATAAACTTGATGAAATCATAAAAAAATATTATCATCTGTTTGGCATAGGGATAGATAATTCCGATTTGAAAAGGCCTTACTGGTACAACAACTTCAAACTTACTTTAAAATAAAGGGATTGCTCGTGGGCTTCGCCCCCTCGTCCTGCACTTCGTTTGGACCGCTCGGATAAATCCTCGCGTCATCTGCGCTGCGCTTGATAACGAACCCTCTTTTTCGAGGGTTCGCATCGTTCACCTACAATTCAATAACAAAAAAACCACCATAAAGGTGGTACTTTTGTTATTGGAGCGGGCGAAGGGATTCGAACCCTCGACATCAACCTTGGCAAGGTTGCGCTCTACCCCTGAGCTACACCCGCACTCCGTAAAGAAGAGTCGGTATATTACAAAAAAATAAACCTATTGCAAGAGTTTTTTTAAATCGATTTTCTTCTTCCCCTGATATTTTTTGCTTAAGTCCAAAATAGTCTTGAATAAATCGACCGTATAAGGCGCAAAAACTTCAGGCGAAAGCTCCGACACATTCCCCAGAATCTCTTGCTCGCGCGAAAGATCAAAAGTGGGAAGGTTATGCTCCTTTTTATACTTTGCAACAGCGGTAATCAGCTCCATTCTTTTTACAAAAAGAGTGGCGATTTTGGCATCTACAATGTCGATTTTTTTCCGAAGGTCGTTTAGCATCTTGCATTACTCCTTTCGTATAAAAAATGGTGCCCAGGGACAGAATCGAACTGCCGACACGGGGATTTTCAGTCCCCTGCTCTACCGACTGAGCTACCTGGGCACATCCTTAAAGGAGTTTGGG
>CACZRW010000100.1 GCA_902783675.1 uncultured Pseudomonadota bacterium
ATGACCGCGCCCGCCACAACTACGCCGAGAGCCCAGTTCTGGACATAAACCTCGGTATAAGAGGGCTTGGGGCGCAAAGCCTTTTGCTTCTTCAGCAAGATGTATTCGGCAATATAAGCCACAAAAACAATCCTTAAAAGCCAAGTTACGGCGATTACTGTCATGAATACCGCAACAATCTTCTCAATCGCTGCCATGGCTGTTCCGGCGTCAATTTGCGAAGGCAAATTCGTGGATACCGCCTTTAAGATTAAGGCTTTTAATCCGGCTTCAATGTCCAGCGCGGGCGCCGGCACCGGTGTAGCAGTGATTTCGGCGGCGGTGTTTGACACGGTCGACGCTATGGCAGTATCAAGCGCCGCTACTATCGCAAGAATAGTCAAAAGGGCAATACCCGCGGTCAGCAGGGAAAGCCAGCTTAACATATATCCTATGGGATACCATACGGTTCCTTTGTTTTGCGTGCGGTGCTTAAGCGCCAAATATACCAGTAAAAGCGATGGAGCTATGTCCCAAGCAAAGTAAATAACCGTCGCTTCGCCAAAGGTTAAAATGGATAAGAGTAAAAGCCCGGCGGCGCTTGCGATTGTCGCGCCTATAAAGCCGATGCTTAAACCCGCCATGATAACCGGCAGAGGCGATAAACATAAGCCAATCATCGCAGATAAACCACCTTTCATCATCATTGAAAAGAGGGCTCCTCCTAAAAGGCCTGCTATAATTGACCAGATTATGTTTTTGCTATTCGGCACCAGTTCCTCCGTTCGGCATAAGGGTTAATTAGTCCTCAACATAAGGCAAAAGAGCGATGTAACGAGCGCGCTTGATTGCGGTCGCCAGTTCACGCTGCTTCTTCGCCGAAACCGAAGTTATGCGGCTGGGAATGATTTTGCCGTGCTCTGAGATAAAACGAGAAAGCAATTTGATGTTCTTGTAGTCAATCGCAGGGGCATTCTTTGATGACAAAGGGCAACCTTTGCGATGAGAGCTGAAAGATCTTGAGCTACTTATCATTGTTTTCCTCGCTTTCAATGTTTTCAACAGGTTCAATGTTTTCCATTTCTAAAGTGTCTTCGGAATGGAAACCGGCATCAAAATCAAAGCTTTCGCTCGCGTCATCTTCTTTATAATCGCGAGGCTTTGCCATCATTGCTGACGGGCCTTCTTCCAAAGCTTCAACCTTGACGGTCATGAAACGCAACAGATTTTCGTTGATTCTCATTTGACGCTCCATCTCTTTTACAGCAGAGGAGGGGGCGTCAATGTTCAAGAGAACATAATGTCCCTTGCGATTTTTTTGGATGCGGTAAGCTAATTGCCGCAGTCCCCAGTTTTCGCGTTTGGTTACTTTACCGCCTTCGGCAGATATGATGTCGGCAAAGTTGTCGGCAAGCTTATCAACTTCGTTAGCGGGAATATCCTGACGCGTTATAAAAACGCATTCATAAAAAGGCATAGTAATAATCCTTCCTTTTGGCTTTTCTCAACCCCTAGAGATACCCGATTTTCCCTATGAAAACCGCAAAAGGGGCATAGTCGGTCCGTTACTTCCGACAAGGAAACGGACTGAGAATAATACATACTTTTGTAATTAAATCAAGCGTATTTTTTGTTTTTAAGGAGCTACCGTTTGCGTTACTTTTTGCCCTGGCTTGATATTATCTGGTGCGGCCGTTCTTCTCTTTGGCAGAGCACCATTCATGAATGCGGTTGCCTATTCCCCTGATAGTGGAGCGGATATACCCGGCCCCGGTTTTGTCCGTGTCGTTTATGCGGTAAATAATGTATTCTCTTTTTATGTTTAAACTCTTATCGGTAAAGATTCTTGCCGGGGAGTAACGAACTAAAAAGTATTTGTCGCCGCGCTTAATTACATAACCGTCGCGTTCCATGATGTCCTTTACGCGAGCATACCAGGGATTGGCAAGGAGCTTTTGCCCCATTTCCGTTTCGTAAAACTCTTTCATTGTCATTACGGCCGCGGATTTCTTTGCTCTTATCTCAAGCTCTTGATGTTCAGCGACGAAAGGAGTGCTGTTTGCGCTTTCTTCTTCCTTATGAGCCGCGTAAGAAGCGCCTCCGTGAAAAGAATCTATATCATCACCACTGCTTTGTCCCATTTTTTCCTCCTTTTGTTCAAAGTGCCTTTATGAGCATTGCGACCGGTCCGAGGCTATTACTAGTCACGGGTGCGGTTGTTGATTTCTCTGGCGTTGAGATATCCTTGAATGCGGTGTTTTACCCCTCTGACGATAAAGTTCGTTTTTTCATCCTTTTCCTCAGACTTGTCCATTATTGCGCGCTCTGCCTCGTCAAAAATGCTTTTGCCATTTCCGCTTAATACTTCTTGGCGAGAGCCACGGTGAGTGGAGCATTCAAGCCAATGAGAATCGGGCTCAATGAATTTCTTGAATATACCGTTGTCCGTTCTTCTCCGACCGTATCCCACATTAATCAGTGTTTTAGTGTGTAAAGGGTGAGTGAAGCCCGTCCAATAATCTTTTTCATCGATTTCGATACGAGTATCTGTGCGAGGAGTAAAGATTATTTTGTTAAGCCTTTCTTTGTAGTCAAAGCCAAAATAGGTGTGAGACCATATGTCATAATTATCTAACTTCCCGTTTTCCTTTAAGGGGTAAATGATATGATCTGATTCTATTTCCAAATACCTGCGAGGAACAAAACGAGTGTTAAGATGTTTGACCAAAAACCACTTGTCGCCTCGCTTGATCGCGTAACCGTTTTTAGTGATCTCTTCTTTGAATGCAGAATTAAGACGAGAGGAAACCTCTTCCCCAAATTCAGTTTTGCAAAAATCGTCTATTTCAAGGACCAGCACCTTATGTCTTATTGCGAGTCTTTCTATTTCCCAGTCTTCCATTTTGTTCTTCCTTTCACTCTTCTTTGGTTTATGCCGTTTCCGGCTTAAGGATTAGCATTCATGGACGAAGGCATTGATTTTCGCGACAGTAGCCAGACCCTTCTCACGATTTTCTTTGTCAATTTCCTGTTTCTCAAGA
>CACZRW010000101.1 GCA_902783675.1 uncultured Pseudomonadota bacterium
CAAATCGCAAACACCAACTTTTAAACTTTTTTCCATCGCGAATGTTCCTATCCCCTTAAAAAGTTCTTAAAAAGGTTGCTAATCCAAATAGCTATTTTGTGATTAATAAACGGTTTTAACTTGCTTGCCAAGTGAGAAAATAATCGCCGATCAGCCGAAAGAGGCAAAAGTTTCGGTTGTGTTTTTGTGAAGGACGAGGTAGCCTCGGCTCTGGACTTTGTTGTGAAAGGGGCAATGGAGCTTGGAAAAGACTGTGAATAAGACTGCGGGAAAAACCGTAAGCGAAATTAAAATGCACTTCTTAGCGGATAAGACGGAGTCGGCGCGGGCGGCGCTTGCCGAAGTCAAAGCGCTTTATAAAAACGTGCCTGCCGCGAAAGCCGATGTCATTGTCGTGCTGGGCGGGGACGGCTTTATGCTTAAGGTGATGCATGAATACCTTGGCAAAGGGGTGCCTCTTTATGGCATGAACCGCGGGACTATCGGCTTTTTGCTCAATACTTATGAGGCGGCTGGGCTGCCAGAGCGTATTGCAAAGGCTATGCAAGTCAATCTGCACCCCCTTGAAATGGTCGCAAAAACCAGCGGCGGACGCGAAGTTCGGGCCATGGCGATTAACGAAGTGTCTTTGTTGCGGCAGACGCGCCAGGCGGCGAACCTTAAGGTCGATATCAACGGGAAGCGGCGGCTGGATAACCTTGTCTGCGACGGAATTATTATTGCTACGCCCGCGGGAAGCACTGCCTATAACTTGTCGGCGCACGGGCCTATTCTGCCGATTGACGCCAATCTTATGGTGCTTACGCCTATCAGCGCTTTTAGGCCGCGGCGGTGGCATGGGGCACTTTTGCGCGAGACAGCCAAGGTGGGACTTCATGTGCGCGAGTGCAAAAAGCGGCCCGTCAGCGCCGTTGCCGACTATACCGAAGTGAAAAATGCCGTCGAGGTGGCGGTCAGAATGGCGCAGGAAGTGTCGCTCCCCGTGCTCTTTGATCCCGAGCATAACTTGGAAGAGCGCATTCTTAAAGAACAGTTTCAAGACTAGGGCTCTGCCTGCTCTTTTTCCTTTCTAAGCATTTTTGCAGGGCAGGAGATGCCCAAAAGGTAAAGGCTTTGCGTCAGCATGTCTTTGGTCAGCTCGGCAATTTTAAGGCGCGAGGCACGAACTTTTTCATCTTCCTCGTTTAAGATATTGCATTCCGCGTAGAACGAGCTGAACTTTTGCGCCAAAAGGTGGGCGTAAGTCGCGAATTCGGACGGCTCGCGCAGCTCATAGGACTTGGTCATAACCTCGGGATAACGCTCTATGGTGAGCAAAATGTCGCGCTCCAGAGGGTGAGTTATCGTGGGCGCGGCGGATACCTCGTATCCCTTTTCCTTGGCCTTATTAAGAATGGAGTTAATGCGGACGATGGCATACTGGACATAAGCGCCGGTTTTACCCTCGGGCTTGGTGAAGTTGTCCGTGTCAAAAATGTAATTGGAAATGCGATTACCCTTTAAGTCTTGAAACTTTATAGCTCCATAGGCGATTTTTTCTGCCTGGTCGGCAAGCTCTTCGGCGGTTGCTTCTTTGGAGGGGGCGGGCAAGGCTTCCGATGCTTTTTCAAGCGCAAGATCAAGAAGACCCTCAAGACTCATAACTCCGCCGGCTCTGGTTTTAAAGGGTTTGCCGTCCGTGCCGTTTACCGTTCCGAAAGCCAAATGCTCAAGGCTTACGGAATCGGGGACATAGCCTGCCATGCGTGCGACTTCAAATACTTGCTCAAAGTGCTCCTTTTGTCTGGCATCGACTACATACAAAATTGCGTCAGGCTTAAAATCACGCATTCTTTGCACAATGGTGGCAAGGTCGGTCGCGGCGTATGTATATGCGCCGTCCGTCTTTTTTAAGATGAAAGGCGCACGCTCGCGGCCCTTTATATCAGGCAGGCGGATAATAACCGCGCCGTCGTCCTTTACTGCAATACCTTTGCCGGTAAGGTCATCAAAAATGTCGGGGAGCATATCGTTCACATCGCTCTCACCCATCCATAAATCAAAATCAATATCCAGCTTGTCGTAGGTCTTTTTTATGTCGGCAACGGAAACATCGTGGAGTATTTTCCAAGTGTTCCTGTATTCCTTGTTCCCCGATTGCAATTCGGAGACAGCAACCCTTGCCTTTTCCTTAAAATCATCATCAGTTTTGAACTTATCCGCGGCGCGGACATAAAGGTCGGATATCTCTTTTATGTTAAGGTGCGTATCCAAAGGAATGCCCTCGTCCTGCATCTTGGCAATCAGCATACCGAGCGGAGTGCCCCAGTCGCCAAAGTGGACATCTCCTATAACTTTGTCGCCGTAAGTGCGCATTATCCTTTTTAAGCTTTCGCCGATAACGCCGGCACGAAGATGCCCGACATGCAATGCCTTTGCTATATTAGGTCCGCCGTAATCAAGGACTATTGTTCTGCCGGTCTTTGAAAAAGTGGCAGAGGTGCAATTCTCCTCTAACATCTTGGGCAAAAGGGAAAAGTTGATAAAGCCGGGGCCATCAACGCCAGCAGTGTAAAGACTGTCCAAGCCTTCCAGCTTTTCAATTATCGCCACCGCCAGATCTCTGGGATTTTTGCCGTTTTGCTTTGCCAGCGGCAAGGCTATATTGCTTTGATAATCCGACAAATCGGGGCGATTGCTTTGCGATACAAGCGCATCGGCCACATCAAACCCCAACGCTTTAGTCGCCGTAAAAACCTCGTTTGTGAAAAATTGCTTTAAGTTCTGCATACATGCCTTCTTAAATGTTTATATCAATTTGGCCTCTGTAATTGGGAGTCGATTGACCTTCATATATCGGCAATTCGTCATAGTTGTTTGAAGGCGGAACATAACGAGAGTGAGACTCCCCAAAGGTAATAGTAAACTTGGTGCCGTCTTTAAACTTGCCGTATCCTTTGATGATTCTGGTAATATCGTCCTCTTCCGAGCGCTCGGAAGTGAAGACAAAGTCGCCTTCTTTGCTGTCAGAGCAAACCACTTTTCCGGTGCCGGAAAGCTCGTGGGTGTATTCATATGAGCCCTCGCAAGTTATTCCGGACGAGGAGGTAAGAATAAAATCGTTATCACTGCTTAACGCACCGGCGGTCTCGCCTACGAACTTAGCTTTGCCCGCTTCCATATGGACGGCGCTGTAGTTGCTTGAACAGGCGGCAAAAAGTAAAAGTGCCGGTATAGCAAGAAATGCAATCTTCATGGTTTATTCCCCCTTTGTAAGATGTTGGAGCGAGTGAGGGGAGTTGAACCCCCGTCTAAAGCTTGGGAAGCTCCCACTCTACCGTTGAGCTACACTCGCAAAGATGCCAAAATATAAGCTACCAATCAGCGCTTGGCAAGTAGCTATTTGGCCTTAAGGTATGGTTTAAAACCTCTTTCGGCTTCTTCCCTAACTTGTAAGATAAGATTATCAATGAGTTTGTCCGTCATATCGGATAAGGATTTTTCTCTTTCTTCAATGCTGCTGCCTCCGGAAATGGTGCGCACTCCCCACGACTTGCAAATAGCGTTTGCGATTACTTTGCCTTTGGAATCAACAAGTTGCATGTTTAAAGCAAAGTTCGCGGCATATTTGAATTGTCCGCTGCTAAACCAGCTGTCGGACTTTATATACTCCTCTTTAATAGAAGCCTCGGTGATGATGAAGTTAAGGACATTTGTCCCCTCGGTGGTGGCAAAGAAGGTGTCCGCAAGGCGCTGTTTGATTTTATCTGCCGGCGATGGAGTCATTATCGTGTCAACATTGTTTTCAGTATCGGGGATGTAATCGGAAGAAATAACAATGTCTTTTGCATTAAAAATTATGTCCGAGTCCGGGGTGGCGAGAGGCACTTTATTCCCCTCCCCCGCGCTTGCCGATGCCGCTATGATAAAAACAAATATACCTAAAACAGACGCTCTTATGTTCATTTTTGTTTTAATTCCTCTACATCAATATAATAGGAAGTGCCGCAAAACTCGCAAGTCATATTTATTTTACCTTTCTTCGCGGCGGCTTTTATGTCTTTTTCGGAGAGAGTTTTAAGCACTGCTTTTATTCTTTCTTCCGAGCAACGGCAGCCGAAGGAAAGTTTCTTTTCGGGATAAACGGTGATGTCTTGTTCGTGGTAAAGCCTATAGAGCAAGTCCTCGGGCTTTAGTTTATCGTCCAGCATCTCTTTATCTTTTAACGAGGCGAGCAAAATAACATCGGTATTCCATTCGTCCGCGATTTCGTCTTTGGTCAATTTGGTTTGCTTTTTCCCACCGGACACGGGCATTTGCTGAAGCATAATGCCGCCGGCGCTTTTGCCGTCAGTTGCTATCTTTATGACACTTTTCAATTGTTCCGAGCGGTTTAAGTAATTCACCGCGCAAGAGGCAAGAGTGTCGCCTTCCAGCTCTACCATGCCTTGATAGCGTTCGGTACCGCCTGCCGTATCTATGGTGAATACCATATATCCTGCTTTTAAAAGCGAGGGGACGGAGCCCCTGTCCTTTATCTCGGCAGAAGGAATCTTTTCCAAAGCCGAAGCATCAAACTTTGCGTATGCCCTTATTTTACCTTCCGAAGTTATGTCCGCTACTATGTCGCTGATTGCCCCTTCTTTGGATTTTATTTGCAAGGTGAAAATGCCGTCATATTTTAAGCCGGACGATAAAAGAGCGCTTAGAACAACGGCTTCGGACATAAGCTCGGCAATCGGCTCGGGATAAGAGCGGCGCTTAATTATTTCCTTTATCGTTTTTGATACACGCACGACTTCGCCGCGAAATAAGCCTTCCTTTAGCATAAAGGGTTTGATAAAATCAGTCATAGTTAAATCTCCTTTAAAGTGAGCTTGTAGGTTAAGACATATTATGCAGGATAAAAAGCAAAAAAGCATTACAACAAAACGGCTAGAAAATATCGCGGTTTATTACCTTTCAAGATACGACAGTTCCTCGGCCAATTTGAAGGCTGTCCTTAAAAGGCGCGTGGAGAAGGCACGGCTTAAAGGGACCGAAGTTCCCGATGATGCGGGTGCGTTGATTGAGGAAATAACCCGAAAGATGGTGCGGCTCGGTTATATTGATGATAATCGCTTTAAAGAAAACCTGCTTAGAAAGCTTGGGCAAGCGGGCAAGTCTCGCGCGCAAATAATGCAAAAAATGATAAAGGCGGGAGTGGCGGACGATGAGGCCTTGACCTGTTATGACGAAGATGCGGCGGCTGCGGTTTTTGTGAAGAAGAAGCGGCTCGGCGTCAATCCGGAAAATTATATGAAAGATTTAGCCAAGCTTGCCAGAGCCGGCTTTTCCCGAAGCGCCGCGGAAAAAGCATTACAAAGTTAATTTACTTGAAAGAAAAACTGCTTTTCGCTATAAAGAGCGGGTAAATATGGGGTTTAAAGTTTGCAATGGGACCATCTCCGATTATAACCAGATATATGGCAAAGCATTTTGCCTTTACCTTGGCACAAGTGCTTTTGGCGTTGCTTATGCTTGCATACCTGTTTGATACTATTGAGCTTTTGCGCCGGACAGCGTCACGAGAAATGGTAACTTTTGAAGATGTGTTGATGATGTCGGGACTAAAGCTCTTTTCCATGTTCCATTTGGTGCTTCCTTTTGCGGTTTTAATTTCCTCGTTATTTGTGCTGTGGCGACTTAGTAAAAGTCATGAATTGGTGATTATTCGCTCGGCGGGAGTGTCGGTATGGCAATTTATGATGCCTCTGATTCTGGTGGCGTTTTGCGTGGGCATCTTGAACATAACCGTTATAAACCCGCTGGCGGCAGCGACTTACAAGCACTATGAAAGAATGGAAAACCGCTTTGATATAGGCTCCTCGTCCAACCCTTTAGATATTTCAAAGCAAGGATTGTGGCTCAAAGAAACAAGGGATAATGTGCAATATACCATCCACGCCAGCAATGTCTGGCAAAAGGGGTCGGTATTAGAGTTTCAAGATATGAGCATCTTTGAAACTTCACTTAAAGATAATTTCAAAAAAAGGGTAGAGGCAGAAACGGGCGAGCTGGCGGAAAATAAGTTCTTCCTCACCAACGCTTGGATTATGGAAGTGGGCAAAGCTCCGGAATACAAGAAAAGCGTTGATATTCCTACAATGATGACCGTGGAAAGAATAGAGGATAATTTTTCTTCGCCGGAGACAATTTCTTTTTGGACCATACCCTCTTTTATAAGCTTTTTTGAACAAACCGGATTTTCTTCGCTAAGGCATAAGCTTTACTGGTATTCTTTGCTGGTATCGCCTTTCTTTTTGGTGGCAATGGTGCTGATTGCCGGCGCGTTTGTGCTTAAAACCACGCAGCGGCAAGGCGGAGTTTTAATCCGAGTGGTATTGGCTTTATCAACCGGCTTCGGATTATTCTTCTTTTCAAAGCTGGCGTATGCTTTGGGAGCTTCGGCAAGTATTCCTTTGGCACTATCCACAGGAGCGCCTTCGCTTATCGCCATAGCCTGCTCAATATTCATACTTTTGCATTACGAAGACGGCTAAAATGAAAGATAGCACCTGTTTAAAGTGGGGGATTTTAGGAATTATCGGCTTTACGATAATTCATATTATTGCCATCTATACCAATGGTATTAACCTGTTTTTTGATGAAGCGCAGTATTGGAATTGGGCAAAAAACCTTGACTTTGGCTATTATTCAAAGCCGCCGATGCTGGCGTGGGCAATATTCGGGACAACTTCAATTTGCGGAGACGGTGAATGGTGTGTCCGCCTTTCTTCTCCCATATTCCACATGTTCACCGCACTTATTCTTATGCTGCTCGGTAAAAAGATGTTCGGGGCAAAGATCGGCATGTGGGTCGGGCTTTCCTATATAACTTTGCCCGCTGTTTCGTTTTCGGCTTTGCTTATTTCCACAGATGTATTCTTGCTGTTTTTCTGGGCGGCGGGGCTGCTTTTCCTCTATGATGCACTTAAAAAAGATACTTGGGCAAGCTGGATTTCGGTTGGTCTGTGCTTTGGATTCGGTATGCTCTCAAAGTATGTTATGCTGTTCTTCCCTTTGAGCTTGGCTCTGTTTTATCTTTGGAACGGCGGAGCAAAAAAGGCGATTGGTAATGCCAAAATATGGGTGGCTTTTGCTTTGGGCTTTTTGGTTTATGCTCCTAACCTTTACTGGAATTATGCGCATAAGTTTGCAAGTTACCTGCACACAAAGGATAATACCGGCCTTGACGGAGATTTGTTTCACCCGCTTAAGTGTTTAGAGTTTGTCGGCTCGCAATTCGGAGTTGCGGGTCCGATTTTGTTTGCCGTGCTTATTATAATGGTATGGAATATTCGCAAGGTTAAAGACTTTAATTTCAGGTTTTTGCTGGCGTTTTTTGTGCCTTTGCTTGCGGTGATTTCTTTGCAGGCATTGCTTACCAGAGCCAATGCAAATTGGGCAGCGGCGGCGTATGCTTCGGGTATAGTGGCGGCAGTTGCCTGGCTGTGGCAAAAGGGGCATAAGCGGTGGCTTTACGCATCGGTTATCTTGCACATTGTGGTAGCGGTTATCCTTTACACCGAGGCTTTAACCGTATTCGGAGATTCAAGGCTGGACATTATGCGCCGCGCCAAAGGCTGGGACAAAGCTGGCGAGCAGGTAAGCCTTATGTTAGCGCAAAACTCCGGCGCCCTGCTCTTGGCGGACGAGCGCAAGATACTTACA
>CACZRW010000102.1 GCA_902783675.1 uncultured Pseudomonadota bacterium
CCCGAACGAATAATGACGCGGGTTTGATCGGATTGCTGCGAGTCCGGATTAGCAAAGACAAAGGAGACTTCGGGCCGCGCATTCATACCGCTTGCCAAGCGCTGATGCAAGCATGCGAGCAAGCCGCGCGACAGCAAATCCGCTGCCAAGGACTCGTTTAAGCCCGCCGCGGTCGCATACTTTATCACGGAGTTAAGGGCATCTTCGACCGAATTAGCGTGAATGGTCGACAGCACCAAGTGCCCCGAAGACGCCGCGCGCAACACCTGTGACGCCGTTTCGGGCGTGCGGATTTCGCCGACGAAAATATACCTTGGGCGCGAACGCAAAGCGGATTTAAGCTGCTCGCCCCAATCCTCCTCGCTGATAGTTTCGGTTTGCTTGCAAAGGCCGAGCCCGCCGTTCACTGCCTGATACACGCCGTCGAGCGGCATTTCGGGAGGATCTTCAATCGTATAGGCAAAGCCGCCGTTCGTCTCCAAAAACTTTTTTAAAAGGCAGGATATGGAAGTCGTCTTACCTTGACCGGTCGCGCCGCCCCACAATATAAGCCCGCCGGCATTTACCAGCGACAACAGGTGCTTAGTAATTCCCTCGGGAATACCGAGGCGCGAAATATCGGGCACTCTTCTGGGCATGCGCCTTGCGGAATACAAAGGCCCCGTAAGCGTCTCCACCCGTTCTATACGAAAGATGACTTTATCATAAACCATGGAATAGCTGCGGTTGCCGATGTAGCTCTCTTCCAGAGCCTTTACATAGTCGGCGATATCCTCAGGCTCAACCACGATTAAAGCGCCATGCACGCGTTTATCGGGAATATAAGCAATATGTTCAGGAGTATAATAAAAATCCGAAAACTCAAGTTCTGTAACACGAACCATAATAAAATCCCTTACTCACAAGCTTACTTTTTCCTCTTTATAGCACAGTTTTTTTCACGGCGTCATCTGTTTTTTAGCAAATACCCGCAAAAGCCCAAAAAGGCGGAAGTGACAACTATTGACGGCGCGGTGGCAAAGTCGAATTGCCATGAAACAAAGACCCCTCCCACGACGGAAAGCGCACCGAGCAGCGCCGCCAGAGCTACCATCGCCTCGGGCGTACGACTAAAGAATCTTGCCGTTGCCGCAGGTATAATTAGCAGCGCCGTCACCAGCAGCACGCCGACTATTTTCACCGCCACGGCAATAAACGCCGCCAGCGCCAGAATGAACAAAAGGTTCAAAAGCAGCATTTTGCGCCGCCCTTCTTCCGCCTCGGCAGTCTCTCTGTCAAAGGCAAAGAGTAGCATCTTATTCCATATTATTTTTAAAAGAATTATGAGCGCCGCACTGCACCCTGCCACGACATAGATATCGCTCTTTGTCACGGACAAAATATCGCCGAACAAAAACCCGACCAAGCGCCCGCTTCCCGCGCCGCCCGCCGCCACCATAATCATACCCAAAGCAAGCCCTGCTTGCGCAATAATGACCAGAAGCGTATCGCTTTTTGCGACTTTCTTTTCATAAAGGAAAAAGAACAACAGCGCCGCACCCAGCGCCACCATAAAAATCGTAAAGTCCGACCCTATGCCGAACAAAAGCCCCAGCGCTATCCCCAGCAAAGCATTATGGCTTATCGCATCGCCAAAGAACGACAAGCGCTGATACAGCACCAGCGACCCTATTCCCGCCGCAACAATGCTTAGCATCACTCCCGCCAGAAGCGCGTTTACGATAAAAGGCTCAAAAGAAAATAAATCCGTCATCGTTATTTCCCTCCGCCTTCGCACAAAGGGTGCTTGTGGTTATGGTGGTGCATATACACGCCCACATCTTGCTCGCCCTTTGCCGCGGCATAGGGGAAAAGCTTCGCATACGAGGGGTGCTTTTGAATGCTTTCGGGCTTGCCCTGACAACAAATATGGTGGTTGAGGCACAGGACTTTATCCGACTTGCTCATCACCAAATGCAAATCATGCGACACGATTAAAATCGCGCACCCGTAAATCTTTTTTATCCGCGCGAGCAAGCGATAAAAGTCAATCCTGCCCTCAAAATCCAAGTTTAAAGTGGGCTCGTCCAGTATCAGCAAATCGGGTCCTCGCAAAATGCACCTGCACAGTAAAGCGCGCTGCACCTGCCCGCCCGACAAGGTGTGAAAATCTTCGTTTATAAGCCCCTCTATTTTAAGCAGTTTAAGCGCTTTTTGCATATCACTTTCGCTTTTATTACCGCTTAAAAGCAACAGCCTCTTAACCGTCATGGGCACGGCATCGTTACGCCCCGAGCCTTGCGAAAGGTAGCCTATTTTAAGCCCCTCGGCGCGCACGACTTCGCCAACGGAAGGAGGAACGACTCCCGCCAGCACCTTTAGTAAAGTGCTTTTTCCCGCGCCGTTGGGACCGAGTATTGTCACAATCTCGCCTTTGGCAATGCTAAAAGAAATATCTTTCAAAACGACTTTCTCGCCGAAACGTTTTCCCATATTTTCCACGGCGATAAGCGTATCCTTTGGCATTGTTTTCATAGTTCTGTTTGCCCGCTTGAAATTGTTTTCATTGCTCTATACTCTACGACGATTAAACTTCTTTGGCAATGAAAGGTATATAAGGCAAAAATGTTAGCAATTGCAAAAAACAAATTTCTCGAAAAGGCCCTTTTAATCGCACTTGTAATAGCACTGCAAATCCCCGCCGCAGCAAAGGGCGAAGAAGTAAAAGTGCTTACGAGCATTACCCCCCTTAGGTCTTTAGCGGCAAATGTCATGAAAGGCACGGGCGCCACGCCCGAAGCGCTTATAACCGGCGCGGTTTCTCCTCACGATTACGCGCTAAAACCTTCGGACGCGCAAAAGATAAAGGACGCCGACATTATTTTTCTGCTGAGCCCCGAGTTTGAAACTTTTATGGCAAAGCCCGCCTTGCAAGAGCAAAACAAAGGCAAAGTCGTCTTTCTTGCCGAGACCGAAGGCCTCAAACTTTTGCCTGCGGAAAATAACCCCGAGCTTACCGATTTGCACCTTTGGCTTGACACGGAAAACGCGGCCAAAATGGTGCAAAAGATGGCTTTGACGCTGGCAGGAAAGGATTGGAAAAACGCCCCCGTTTACATAAAGAACGCAAACGAAACCATAGGACGACTCCGCAATCTTTCCGCTTCCACCGCCAAGCTTTTGGAAAAGGTAAAGACCGTTCCCTTTTTGGTTTACCACAACGCCTGGCAGTATTTTGTAAAGCAAAACGGCTTGACCGCGGCAGGCACGGTGTTGCCGGACGAAGACAGCTTTCCCGGCATAAAGCAGAAGCTGTATCTTAAAAATCTTGTGGCGGAAAGGGGCATAAAGTGCCTGTTTGTTGACCCTTGGCTAAATGATGACAAAGCGGCAAAACTCGCCGCCGATTTAGGCGTAGTTATAAAGGAAGCCGACCCTTTGGGAACTAATATAAAAGGCGGCACTCCCGCCACCTATTACTTCACAATGATGAAAGACGCCGCCGCGGCATATAAGGATTGCTTGGAAAACTAACCCGCCGTAAATGCGCCCCAGCCCTAAAAGGATTCGCTCGCGCTTTAAAGCCCTTTTTTAAGAAAGCATTTCCAACGCGGGCTTAGGCTCGGCATCTTTTTTGGAAGGCACGCTTTGCACCAACGCGTTACCTTCGCTACCGCTTGCCGCCGCTTTAGCCCCGCCCGAGCTTACTTGCGGAGCAAGCGCCACCACGCGATTCCTGCCGCTGTTCTTAGCCACATACAAGGCCTCGTCCACCGCCTTTACCAATTCGTCATAATTGGTTGAGTAGGTTGACGGCACCAGCCCGATGCTGACGGTAAAGCGCACTTCCTGCCCGCTGTCGGTATTTATGATGATGTTAGATATAATCGCGCGCAGGCGGTCGGTTACGACTTGTGCCACGGACAGGTCTATTTCAAGCAAAAGGATAAGGAACTCTTCCCCGCCGAACCGACAAATAATATCCGTCTTGCGCAATACTTTTTCGCATGTCGCCACCAGCTCTTTTAAGACTTTATCGCCTATCGCATGCCCGTAAGTATCGTTTACATTCTTAAAGTGATCGGCATCAATCATTGCCAAGCAGAAAGGCCGATTATATCGCACCGAGCGTTGGATTTCCTTTTCCGCCATTTCCTCAAAAAAGCGGCGAGTATAAGCGCCGGTAAGCGGATCGCGCGTTGCTTCTTTAAACAGCTCTATTTCTTTTTTCTTGCGTTCGGTTATGTCTTGGAAAGAGGAATAAAGCGCGATTTCATATTCAAAATCAATAATATGCGTCGAGAGCTGCAACCATACATCAACTCCGGAGCTTTGCTTTTTATTCAAAAGGAAGTCCAAAGAGTCGATTTTATTAGACTTCTCCAATCGCATCATTATTTCTGTTTTAAATCCGCTTTCCTCAAAAAAGTCCGCGAGCTTATACTCGCTGAGCCGTGTTATATCAATGCCGAGCAGGGCCTCTGCCTTGCGGTTAACCAAGATTAAGCGATCGTCTCTAAGCCTTGATATAACAATGGGAAAAGGCGATGCTTGAATAATCAAACGCAAGCGCTCTTGCCCCGAGGTAATTTCATTTGCCTGCTGAACTATCTTGTCCGAAAGCAAGTTATTACCCGCCAGCACCAAACCTATGGCGACAAAGAAATTAAGCAGCAAAGACAGGTTGATGGAATCAAAAGTATCTCTGCCCCACTTGGTAATAAGGACGAAATTAAACGCCGCCAAAAGGAACAGACCGATAGCGGTTATGTTAAAACCAAAGGTCTCTTTTTGCGCGCCGCGCCCGCAAAATCCCACTGCCATGAACGAAAACCCGATACCAAGTGCAAAGTAATAGATAAGGTAAAGCAGGTATTGCGCCTCGGTAAAATACACCGCATACAAAGGAATACTAAGGAAGATTGCCAAAAGGATATAGGCGAACATTTCACCGGCGAAGCGTATTTTTTTGTTCATCAGCGACGCGGTAATAAATAGAACCGAAGCGAAGCAAACAAAGGCAATCTCAAGAAAAGTAAAGAACTTCGCGGTCATAAAATACTCAAAAAAGACGATGCTTTTGGAAAGTATCATTGCGAAGAAGCCGCCTATCATCAAATTGATTCCGTCCGGAGCGTCGGGCTGCTTTTTAAAGTAATATGCGGCCAAAATCACGACGATAAGAATTGCCGTTGTGATTGCATAATCCCTTAAAAACAAAGTGATATCGAGAGTCGATACATCTATCATCTTTTTTGCCTTTAAATTGTTTCGGATATTCTAGGCTAACCGCGTTAAAAGTAAAGGTTAAAAAGGGGGTGAAGGTTTAAGGGTTAAGGTTAGTTTATAAGCTCATAAGCTTATAAACTTATTCATTCCTAATTCCTAATTATTCATTTCTAATTATTTTCCCGTCATTCTCAGCCGAAGGCTGGGAATCCAGTGGCGAAGCCACAAACGGCGAAAGCCGTAAATAAACC
>CACZRW010000103.1 GCA_902783675.1 uncultured Pseudomonadota bacterium
AATCGTTTCTTTTGGTCATGGCAGTAGCATAGCACGAGAAAAGATAAAGAAAAGAGGGCGCCGAAAATAATTAAAAATCAGGTGCTAACGGCTGTTGGTGAAATCATGCATGAGCGTCGTTTGCAAAAATTTCTTTTTGTTTCTTATGGTTACAATCATGCCAAGAAGATCTTTCATATCTTTCGCAATCTTGGTATCACCCGATTTATCAGCTTCGTGCTGGAATTGCAGGTCAATCGCTGATTTAGAAGGATACTTTTTCGTGCAATAGGTGGTTTTGAGTAAGAACGGGGCGACTATACCATATAAATACTTGGGGTTGTTTACCGCTATTTTTGCCATGTTTTCTATGTGCTCGTTTATGCGTTTTTGCGCGTTAAAAACGCTTGCGTTTCTGGCATTAAAACGCCATATGAATTCTTCATTCTCGGCTTTGATTGCAAACCGCAATACTTCCTCGGGCGAGATAGCATAGCTGCTTTCAATTCTTTCGTAATAGTCGTCCTCGTTAGGACCGCTTTTGTTCGCAAAGGCAGGGAAAAAATCCAGCGGGTTGCGATGGTCGAAATTGATAATGTAGTTGCCAAAGGTGGTTTTCGGACCTTGTCTGGGGGTGCAATCCATCGCTAAAATGTCCGGATAGTCCTTTATAATGTTTTGCACTGCCAAGACGGTTTTCTTGTTAATGTCTTCACCTTTAATTATCCATTTAGACAGATATTGCTGCGAAAAATAATTTGCGACCGGCGTCAGGACATTCTTTCGCAAAAGCTTCTTTTGGGAAATTTTGCTGACTTCTTTGGAAGTGAAAGAATTCACAATCTCGCCTTTATCATCGCGGTAGAATGTCGTAAGAGGGAAAGGCTCCCTTCCTGCCATTATGTCTTTGCGGCGTGCGGTATTGCCCGTGGCGCACTTTGCTTTGTTAACTCTGGGCATGGCAAGGTAACTGATTACATCGCTGCGGCGAAGGTAATCGTAATTGCCGTTAAAATCTCTTGTGAAAACGCCTGCCAGCTCGGGGGCGACCTTTATGAAATATAAAAAGAAAGGCTTGCCATCCACTTCGGTGTCGGTAAGAGCCTTAAACTTTGGGGACTTTGTTTCGCTGAAGCATTTCCCGTCAGTGTATTCCATGAGCGCATCTTTGATTTCTAATAAAAAGTCAAAGTGATCTTTGTGCTCTTCGCCTTTTGCGGGGTGCCTGTATGCTTCGCGTATATCCTCTATTTTGGCAATAAGGGCAGGGACGTCTTCGGTCCTTGCTTTCCTATATTCGTCCTCTTTTGAACTATAATTCATTTTCTCTTTCCTTTTTAAACTTGTTAGTGGACTTTAACATAGACAAAAGTAAAAAGCAAGAGGGTGGGGTGTAGTATTTTGTGCTTGTAAAAAAGGGGCAGGTGTTATACAAATGAGTTCCATTCAAACAACAGTTTTAAGCAATTATGTGAATGGAAAAATAATGCAAAAGTTTATATTCGTTACCGGCGGTGTGGTGTCCTCTTTGGGTAAAGGAATCGCTTCGGCGTCCATAGGTGCGCTGTTGCAGGCGCGCGGTTTCAAAGTGCGAATCCGCAAGCTCGACCCCTATCTGAACATCGACCCCGGGACTATGTCGCCGCACCAGCACGGCGAGGTTTTCGTTACCGAGGACGGAGCGGAAACGGATCTTGACCTTGGGCATTATGAGCGGTTTTTAGGTGTGCACCCGCATAAGACCGACAGCATTTCCGGCGGGAGAATATACTATAATGTGCTGACGAAAGAGCGTCGCGGGGATTATCTTGGTGCGACGGTGCAATCGATTCCTCATATCACGGACGAGATAAAGCGGTTTATCTCCTCGGATTTGACGGACGAAGATTTCGTGATTTGCGAAATAGGCGGGACGGTCGGCGATATTGAAGGGCTTATTTTCCTTGAGGCGATTCGGCAGTTCGCAAACGATGTCGGCAGAGAAAATACTTTGTTCGTGCATCTTACCCTTTTGCCCTATATCAAGGCGGCGGGCGAGCTTAAAACCAAGCCTTCGCAGCACTCGATAAAGATTCTGCTGGAGGCGGGGATTCAGGCGGATATTATCCTGTGCCGCAGCGCCATGATGATGAGCGACGCCGAGCGCGAGAAAATTGCGCTGTTTTGCAACCTTCGCCCCGAAGATGTGATCGTCGCTTTGAACCTTGACAACATATACAAAATCCCGCTCGCCTACCATAAGGAAGGGCTGGACGAAAGGGTGCTTTATCACTTTGGTATGTTGGACAAGGCAAAGGTTCCCGACTATTCAAAATGGGAAAAGGTGGAAAAGGCGCTTGCCAGTCCCAAAGGCGAGGTTACCATCGGCATCGTGGGCAAGTATTGCGGCTTGCAAGATGCCTATAAATCGCTTAACGAGGCTTTGTTCCATGCGGGTCTTGCCAATCAGGTTAAGGTGAAAATTAAGTGGATTGAGGCCGAGACTTTGGAAGGCGTGTCCGATGAAGAAGTGGCAGAGAAGCTTTCCGAAGCGGACGGGATTCTGGTCCCCGGCGGCTTCGGTTATCGCGGGGTCGAGGGCAAAATCCGCGCCGCTAAATACGCCAGAGAGAACAAGGTGCCTTATCTCGGGATATGCCTCGGCATGCAGATTGCGGCGATTGAAATTGCCCGTGATGTCTTGGGGATAAAGGACGCCAATTCAACCGAGTTCACAAAGGATTGCACGCCTATCATCGCGCTGATGAGCGAATGGGAGCAGGACGGAAAGAAGCAAATCCGCGGCGAAAACGCCAACAAAGGCGGGACTTTGCGCCTTGGCGCGTATCCTTGCAAGATTAAGGCGGGGACTTTGGCGCACAAGATATACGGCGCGGACGAGATTAGCGAACGGCATCGTCATCGCTATGAGATGGATATCAGATTCGAGGACGATTTTGCCAAGCACGGTGTGGTTATTTCCGGTAAGTCTCCGGACGGGGTCTTGCCCGAGATTTTGGAAATCACCGATCATCCCTTCTTTATCGCAGGACAGTTCCATCCCGAGTTCAAGTCAACTCCCTTTGAGGGGCATAAGCTGTTTAAAAGCTTTATCGCTGCAGTGAAAAAATAAGGATTTTTCTGCTTTTTAAGGGCGCTTTGTTTTTACTATTGCTTTTTGTCGAGTTTTGAGATACAATGCAAAATCGAAGGCAGGGTGATGTCTGTCTTTTGTGTTAAGGGTTTAGAACCCCTTACAGGTTTCCCCTCATCAGGGAGTAAAATTTTCCAGCGTTGGCTGGAAGGACGCAAAATACGCTTTTCGGCTAATATGCTCACTATTCCTGTAATAGGTTCTAACTTCCAGTCGTTTTACATCAAACGACTTTTTGTTTAGAAATTTTATAGGAGCCGAAAATGGTAGAAAGTTACGATAAAGAATTTGATAAGGAATTTGAGCAGGTATATGAGGATTGGATTGACAAAGAGAGCGAGGCCGGTACGTTTTCTGATTCTGAAGATGAAGCCCTTAAAGCTAAGGCTTTAGAAGAGTTCTTTAAGAGGAGTGGTATTAATGATCCGGAAGATCAAAAGGCCTTCAAAAAAGGATTTGAAAATTATCTCATTCGCCGTGACATGGAGGCTGAGCGTGATAGGGAGTTTGCTAAGATATATAAGTCGGTTGAGCGTACTATGACCGCTACAGGTATCGATGCAAAGGATGAAGAAACAGAAAAAGCGTTGGCCAGTAAAGAGTTAGAAGAGTTCTTTAAGACTGAAGGTATTACCGATCCTAAGGACCAGGAAGTTTGGAAGAAGGACTTTGAAACTTATAAAGCACGCAGAGCCGAAAAGAAAGCTAAAGCCGAGGAAACTGCTCGTAGTTATAAAATTGAGCGGTTACACATGGATATCGGTGATAAAATAGCCAAAGGAATGAGTCCTGATGACGCCTACAAAGAGGCTTTTGAGGACTTCTTCAAGAAAAACAAGGTTACCGATCCTAAAGAGCAGGCAGCTTGGAAGAAGGACTTTGATGCTCACTTTGACCGCAAGGCCGAAAGGGAAGCAGACGATAAAGAAGAGCTTAAAGGAAAACTTCGTGACAGGCAAATCGCGGGGATTTGGAAAGATTTCGGTGCTAAAGTTGCCAGCGGAATGGATCCTAGAAAAGCTCAGCCTGAGGCTTTAGCAGACTTCTTCAAGAAGGAGGGTATTACCGATCCTAAAGAGCAGGCAGCTTGGAAGAAGGACTTTGAGACTTACTTTGATCGCAAAGCTGCGAGAGAAAAAGATGCTGCTGAAACTGCCAAAAAGAGCGGTAAGAAAACACTCGAGAACGGCGTAGTTTCCAAGTGGCTTTCCAGAAACAAGGATAAGCTTATCGGCGGTGCTGCGGCGATTCTTGGTACTGCGTGGACTGCCAGTGCGGTTTCTTCTGCCGCGGGTATGGGCGGGCTTGGTTTGTTGCCGACCATTCAGATCTTGGGCGTTTCTTCAACCGTGTTCCCACCGGCTTTGGCTGTAGGTGCTGCCGCAGTTGCTGTTTGGTACTTAGGAAAGCATGTGATGAGGAAGGTGGTTGAAGCTGAAATGGCAAAGGAGAAGGGTGAAACCAAAAAAGGTCCTATGCCCGCTCCGCGCGGAAGAGATGGCGGAAGATAGTATCGTGGTTCTTGCCCCTTTCCCTTCCTCCTTTTTTAAGCGGGGAAGGGGCGGGGCGAGGCGCTTTTGTTTTGATTATGCACAACAACTTTAAGGAGAATGAAAATGATTACTGAACAGGAAAAACAATTCATCGCAAGTATTGAGGAAGACGGCAGCATTGCCATTATTATTAAAGAAAAGAACGGGGAACCTTCTAATCCCAAGATTCTTTATGATGGTAAAGATCATGCTCTTTTGGTCCGTAATGCAGAAAGCGCAGTCGTGCTTGATTACCTTAACGATGAGCTTAAACCTTTGCTTGTTTCCGGTGTTCAAGTTGATGTGGTCGAGATGAAACTTCCCGATTTGGAAGATGTCGTTCGCTCTTATACCGCTACGGTTACGCGTATGGCAAAGCTTCCTCTTCATCCCGAAGATGTAATCTCGGTTGAGGCTTTTGATAAGGAAGCCAAAGAGGCCTTGGCACAGGTTGGAATTAAGCTTTAGAAAGAAGTCTATCTATAAGTTAAATGTTACAGGTCGAGGGGCTTTTTCTGGCTCCTCGATTTGTTTTGTCTTTGCTTAATGTGCTTAAAGTGCCGCTTTAAACAGAGGGCGCGGGTGCGGGTGCCGATGTCGGTGCCGATGCCGATGCAGGTGCAGAGGCCGGATTAGGGACGGCGGGAGCTTCTTTGCTTTTCATTAAATCGGTGATGTAGTTGCCTTGGAAAAGGTTAAAGCCCATGGATTTGCCGATTGCCACGCTGGCGGCGTTACCTACGCGCGAAAGAACTATCTTGGTTATGTCGTTACGCGCCAAGTCCTCAAAAATCGGGGCTTTGGGGGCGGTCGACATGAGCGGAATCTTGCTGTTCCAAATCAGCTTGATAATGTCCGCGCCGGTGTCTTTGCGGTTAAAGTAGCGCAGGCTCTGGGTCGTGATGCCGTCAATGCAAATCCTGTATCCGCACGCCTTTATAAAGCTTTTTGCCATGATGTATGAGGCGACATCGCTGAAAATGTCGTCCGCGGATATCTCTATGAAAATCGAGCTTTTGTTCTCGGGAGCGATGTTTTCGTCAAAGTTCAAAAAGTCAGGCGAGAGAATCGTCGAAAGGTTAAGGTTAAGGCTAAAGTTCTTTTGCAGCGCTCCGTCGTCGTGCTTCGCCGCCAAGCGCAGGACCTTTCTATCCAGCGTCTCGGTCAGGTAGTTCAAAAGCCACGGCGTAAGCGCAAGGTTCAAATCCGGCACTATGGTATCGCTAAAGTCGGGGATTGACACAAAAACTTCTTCAAACAGGACATCGGGCGTGTCGTCAAGCAAAGAGCAAACCGGCTGCCTTCTTATCAAGCTGGTGAAGTCCGCGTTTTTAAGCGCGTTGTTTATACTCATTAAAAGTTTTGGCGTGAGCATCTTTTCGCCGCTTGCGGATATGGCCGGTCCCGACGAGGCCGCGGAAGATGGTGGCGGCGTTGGCTTGGGCGGCTGTTTTATTATGGGTTCGGGTTCGGGCGGAAGCTCTTTTTTCAAAGGCGTGCCTACGCTCGATTTTACGACTTGGACGAAAAGGTTATACTGCGTCTTAAAGTCGTAAAAGGTCGCAAAATCCTCGGGCGCGCTGTCCGAAACAAAAAACTTTATCTTGAAGACTATGCGCTCAAGCTGAATCTTTATCGCGGGCGGGAAAAGTATCACTATGTCCTTGTTTAAAAGCTCAAAGACTTTGCCGCCGTCCGAGTTGATAATCAACGGGTCAAACATCTCGTGAATCGTGCGGAGAGTTTGCTCGCGCCCGGCCTCCTTTATTTCCGATACTTTTAGATAAAGGCCGTCAAAGATAAGTCGCGGGTAGTTCTTGCTGATGTTATCCAACATCAACATTAATTGCGTTTCGGAAGGGGTAAGGTCTTTTTCTATCATCTTTTTTCGTCCTTTACCGTCTTAATCCTATAAAGAGCCGTTCCAAACAGGCGGGTTGTCCAACACATTCTTATAAATGCACTTGTCGCGAAGCGGCCCCGCAAAAGAGCTGTAGCGGCTGATACATTCGGCTATAGTGCAGTTCGAAAGAGAGCAGTTGTATTTTATTGTCGCTGCCAGCATCGTGTCGATGAAGTTGCCTTGATAGAAAATTATGCCTTGCGCCGCGCCCCAGCGCAAAGCGTTTTCGCTGTCGCACCTTGCAAGTATGGTGTGGATGCTGTTCTTTGCTTCCGTAAAGCGCTTGACCGAGGCGGTAGCGGCAGGCTCGTTAAGCTTTTCGGTCCAGAAAATCTTTATCAAATCAGGAGCAAGAAGGTTTATATCCAAAAAGTCCAAAGTGTCTGCCGTCAGGGCGTCCAGCAAAATCTTATGCCCGCTGCGGTGCAGCATTTGCTTCATCTCGGCGTAAAGTTCGGGATTGTGGAAAACATCCAAAGGTTGGACTTCGGCAATAATCGTTATGCCTTTGCTCTTCATGCTGAAGTTGAAAATATCAAAGTCTTTTGAGGCAAGCGTGGAAAGGTTAAGATTGACGCTTATGCGGGCGGGGCTTACCGGATTGTGCGAGTTCTGTATCGCGTCAAGCAGTTTTATATCCAAAGTCTCGGTAAGCGCTCTGAACAGCCACTTGTCTGCCAAAAGGTTGATGTTCGGCATCATCTTTTTACCAAGCGCCACGCTCGAGGTGAAAAATTCGTGAAAGACTACGCCCGTGTGGTGGCCGTCTATGACCGCTATGACGGGCTGGCGCTTAATCGCGTCACTTACCGCTATCATATTCACAACATCAATTACGGCGTAAAGGTTGTCAGAGGAAAGCGGCACAACGGCCTCGGCGTCGGTTCTTTTCGCATCAATAAGCCGACCTTCCGCGTTTTCTCTGCCGGTGATTACCGAGCAAATGCGGGCTATTTCCTTTTTAAAGGTGTCCATCTCGGTCGTCAGATAATACACATTGATAAAAGGTGCATTCGCCTCGGGCTTGACGGCAGGATCGTTCGGGAAAAGCGCGCGGATTTTGGTAAGGGCTTTTGCCATGCCCTCGGTCTGGGATTGCTGGATTAAAAGGACTATCGCTTCACCGTTAAAGCGGAAAATATACGAGACACCCTCTTTGTCCGCCTGTTCCAAAATCTTTATCAGAAGGGATATTTTATCTTCCGAGCGGTTTATGGGCTCAAGCCTTGCAATCATTACCGTATAGGCAACATAGCTGGTCGGGGATTTGCTTATCCTTTCCAGCGTGTCGGTGATTTCGTCCGTCGGTCTTTCTTCCGAGTCAGTCATAACCTTCGCCTCTTGTAGCCTTTATCCCGTTAGGCTAGGCGGAAAAGGTTAAAAATAGGTGAAAAGGGAAGGGGGGCATTGCCCTCTTCCCGTTCACGGTTTACGGTGTAAGGGTTAACCTTTAACCCTTATTCGGCTTTTTCGGCTTCGGCTTTGGCTTTAGCCTTCTCGCTTGCGGACTTCAAAAGGTTTTCCGTAATGCGAGCCGCCTTGCCGCGCAAGTTGCGAAGGAAATAGAGTTTTGCTCTGCGAACTTTACCGCGGCGGACCATTTCAATCTTTGCCACATTGGGAGAGTAAAGCGGGAAAATCCTTTCCACACCCTCGCCAAAGGATATTTTGCGAACCGTAAAGGTCGAGTTAAGTCCGTCGTTCTTGCGAGCAATGCAAACGCCTTCATATACCTGAAGCCTTTCGCGTCCGCCTTCGCCTTCGATTACTTTGCAGTGAACCTTTACCGTATCGCCGGGGATAAAGTCGGGAATGTTCTTATTCAAAGAATCCAACTGTTCTTTTTCCAATGTCTTAATGAGATTCATAATTAAATCCTTTCGTTAATTGTTAATGTAATGTTGCCATAAATCAGGACGTCTGTCCTTGGTTATTTTTTCTGCCATTGCTTTGCGCCAAGCAGCAATTTCTTTGTGGTTGCCCGAAAGCAAAACTTCCGGAACTTCCATGCCTTGCCAAGACCTCGGGTGCGTGTATTGCGGATACTCCAAAAGCCCGTTTTCAAAACTTTCCTCGGTAAGCGAGGCGGGAGAGCCCAAAACATCGGGAAGAAGTCTTACTACTGCGTCCAAAAGGCATATCGCTGCCGGTTCGCCGCCCGATAAAACAAAATCGCCAATGCTGATTTCTTCAAGTCCATAGCGGGTGATAACCCTTTCGTCTATGCCCTCAAAACGACCGCAAACAAGAGTGATTTGGGAAAGACCGGCAAGTTCTTTTACCTTGTCTTGCGTAAGAGGAACACCGCGCGGGCTTAAGTAAATAAGCTTGTCGCTACTATCCTTTACGCTATCTAAAGCCGCGCCCAAAACATCGGGCTTCATCACCATTCCCGCGCCGCCGCCAAAAGGTGCGTCGTCCACCGAGCGATAGTTGTCAGTGGCGAAATCCCGAATGTTTACGGGGTTTATTTGCCACAGGCCCTCGCTTAGTGCTTTGCCCGCTAATGATTGCCCCAGTAAAGAGGGGAACATTTCGGGGAAAATGGTGAGAATGTTGGCCTTAAACATTGTTTTCTTCCATCATACTGCTACGATCTGCCGCTTTAAACCAATCGGTCGAGGCAACTTTTATAAAGCCGCCGTCAACATCGACAACAGGCACATCTTTCTTGGTGAACGGTATCATCACGCTTTTGCCGACGGGAGTGGTAATGTCCAGAATATCCCCCGCGCCAAAGTTGAAAACAGATGATACGGTGCCAAGATTCCTGTCCTTGTCATCGATGACTTTAAGCCCGATAAGGTCAGTGTGATAAAACTCGTCCTCCTCTTCAATTTTGGGGAGAGCATCTCTTAAAGCATACAGCTTGGCGCCTTTGAACTTTTCGGCGGTTTCACGGTCGTGAACGCCTTCCATTTCACAAAGCAAAATGTTTTTGTTTAGACTGAGATTTTTGAACGAAAAGGTCCGCGTAAGCGTTTCATCATACAGATCACCGTATGAGAAAATATCAGTCGGAGTAATGGTGAAACTACGGACTTTTACAAGCCCCTTTACACCATGCGGACCGGTAATCATACCTACAAAAACTTTTTCCTTCTTAGTCATAACAAAAGCTTCCTTTATTCGGCAGGAGTTTCAGGAGCGGGAGCTTCCTCTGCAGCTGCTTCGGCGGCAGGTTCTTCTGCGGCGGGAGCAGGTTCATCGGCGGCAGCGGGCTCGGCAGCAGCAGCTTCTTCCGCGGCTTTAGCGGCAGCGGCTTCTTCGGCTGCCTTTGCTTCGGCTTCCGCTTTAGCGGCGGCTTCCGCTTCGGCTTTGGCTTTTTCGGCTTCGGCTTTGGCTTTCATGCGCTCAACAGCTTTGGCTTTAGGATTGGGCTTTTTCGTTTGGTTGGCAGGAATTGCCGGCTTTGCCACAACGCCTTTTTCCGAAAGCAAACGAGCAACGCGGTCGGTAATCTCGGCGCCTTTGCTGATCCATTCCTTGATGCGCTCGGGCACAATCGTCAATCTGCCTTCATGCTCTTTGGGCAAAAGGGGATTGTAGGTGCCGACCTTTTCAATAAAACGGCCGTCACGAGGAGCGCGTTTATCGGCTACGACAATTTTATAAAACGGGCGCTTTTTAGAGCCACCTCTTGAAAGTCTTATACGTACTGACATATTTTCTAGTTTCCTTTGTTAAATGTTAATTACTAAAAGCGTTTCCCTAAGAAAGGATTCGCTCCACCTTGTTTCGGCATAAAGGCGTCAAGTGAAGGGGGCATTCCCCCGCTCATCAGCGCCTTTAAGCCGCCCATTTTTTTCATCCGCTTCATTGCCATTTCAACTTGCTCAAAGCGCTTAAGCAGCTTGTTCACATCTTGAATGGAAGTGCCCGAGCCGTCCGCTATGCGCTTTTTGCGGGATGCTTTGATGATGTCGGGGTGACGGCGTTCTTTTATGGTCATGGACAAGATAATGGCTTCTTGTCTTATCACAACGCGGTCATCAATTCCGGCCTCGTCTATTTGCTTTTTCATCTTGGCAATGCCGGGTATCATGCCCAGCACGCCCTTTATATCGCCCATTTTCTTGATTTGGCGAATCTGCGAAAGCATGTCTTCAAGGTTGAAAGTGCCTTTCATCATGCGTTCGGCGGTCTTTTGCGCCTCGTCCTCGTCAATCTTTTCAATGGCGGTTTCAACCAAAGAGACAACATCGCCCATGCCCAAGATTCTGCCCGCTAAGCGGTCGGGGTGGAAGGGCTCAAAGGCGTCGGGCTTTTCACCCGTGCCAAGGAACTTTAAGGGCTTGCCCGTGATGAACTTTATGGAAAGCGCCGCACCGCCGCGCGAATCGCCGTCAATGCGGGTAAGTATGCTACCCGTAATGCCGATTTTCTCATCAAACTCTTTGGCGATGTTCACCGCGTCTTGTCCCGTAAGAGCATCAACTACCAGCAAGGACTCTATGGGCTTGGCGAGGGCTTTTATCGCCGCCGCTTCGGCCATCATGTCCGCATCAATGTGCGTGCGTCCCGCCGTATCAAGCAGCAGAACATCATAGCCGCCGGTCTTTGCTTCGGTGAGCGCGCGCCTTGTAATCGCTTCGGGCTTTTCGTCCGCGATAACGGGGAGCGTGTCAATGTTAAGAGATGCGCCGAGTTGCGCCAATTGCTCCTGTGCCGCAGGGCGGTAAATGTCCAAAGACGCCATGAGCACCGACTTGCCTTGCTTTTCTTTAAGCCGCTTGGCAAGTTTGCCCGTGGTGGTCGTTTTGCCCGAGCCTTGCAGACCGAGCATAAGGATAACCGCGGGAGGCGTTACGGAAAGGTTTAATTCCTCTGCCTCAGAGCCGAGAGTGGCAACCAGTTCATCGTGGACGATTTTCGTCACAAGTTGGGCGGGAGTGACGGATTTTATAATATCCTCGCCGATAGCCTTTTCTCTGACTTTCGCAATAAAATCTTTAACGACGGGAAGGGCGACATCGGCTTCCAAAAGAGCAATGCGAATCTGACGCATGGCGTCGTCAACATCGCTTTCGGAAAGAGCGCCTTTGCCCCTTAACTTATCAAGAACTTCGTTTAGTTTGTCCGACAGATTGCTAAACATATTCTTTTGCCCTTTTATCCTTTTACCTTTTTAACCCTTTGTTTCTTTTACAAAACAATAAACATACAACAACGGCATCAGTGTGCGAACCCTCGCTGGCTGATGTATCTCTTTGACGAGACTCTTTTATAAAGAATCCGTGAAATGTGAGCGCGTTTGTAGCATTTAAGGGTGCTTCAGTCAACCCTTATTTTAAAAAAGCGGGCAAAAAAGCGTTATTATTCCGCAGGTTGCTCACTTTCGGTCGGCGCAGGCGTCGATTCCGTGGGCGCGGGCACCTGTTCTTGCGCTTGGGACGGAAGTTCGGCAGAGGCTCCTAATATCGCATTTAGGGCATTTTCCGAGGCGGAGCCGGGTGCTGCGTCCGCTGCCTCTTCGGCTACCTCAGGGACAGCGGGAAGCTCGGACGGCATTGCCGGAGCCGCCTCTTCGAGGTTTGGCTTTGTAACTTCATCGGCAGGGGCAACGGGAGCAGGTGCGGGAGCTTCAAACTCGGGCGCAGGTGCTTCCGGTGCAGGTGCCTCGGGAGCTTCGGGGGCGGGAGCAGGGGCCGCGGTCGGGATTACCGCCTCGACATTTTCTTTTATGGTGTTAAAGGTGTTTAAAAGCCTTGAAGTGATACCGCCTTCGGCTTTCGGTTCTGCCTCAAAAGAAGGGGCAGGTGCCGTTTCGGGGGCTTTATCTTCTTCGGAAAGAAGCAGAGCTTTTACTTCGTCAATTTCGGATTTGATGTTTTCAAGAATCTTGGTGGCTTGGTCGAGGTTAAGGTTGGTCATGGCTTTTCTCCTTTTAAAAAAGTGGTGTCACTTTCTTAACAGGTATTTATTAAAACTTTATAAACCGACTATTTTATTTTAAACGGCAGTTTGCGAAGCGTTTTGCCCAAGGTCTTGGTTAAGTTTTTGGGTAGGATTTGCGCATCGTCCTCGGGCTTTGCCGCGGGCTTCTTGCGAGAGGGCGCAAGCTTTTTTATTGCCGAAGTGCAGTTAGGGCATTTGGTCGCGTTTACCGATATGGTAGAGCAGCAGTAAGGGCAGGGGCGAGTCTTCGGGGCTTCGTCCTCTTTGCTTTTGTCCATGGCGGCTTGAACCTTGTTTACCGCTTTGATAAGGATAAAAACCGCAAAGGCCACGATTATGAAGCTTATCATCACATTTATGAAAACGCCGATGTTGATGGTGACCGCGCCGGCTTTCTGGGCGGCGTCCAAAGTGGCGTAAGGCGGATTTGCCAAAGTGCCGTCTTTTAGTACCCAAAACATGTTCGCAAAGTCAACTTTGCCCAGCAAAAGTCCCAAAGGCGGCATGATTACATCTTTAACCAGCGAATCGACTATCTTGCCAAAGGCGGCGCCGATGATGATACCGACTGCCATGTCTATGACATTGCCGCGCATGGCAAACTTTTTGAACTCGTTTAGAAAGTTTTTCAGCATTTTTACAGCTCCTTTTATGTATGCTTAATCTACTTAATCTACTTATACTTTTCCATTTCGGCTTTGAGCCAATCTTG
>CACZRW010000104.1 GCA_902783675.1 uncultured Pseudomonadota bacterium
CAAATCCTTTCGCCCCGACCATTAAATAAAAACCACCTGTTCGGGTGGCTTTTTTGTTTGTCGGACAAATCTAAAACATCATTCCAATTTGTCTTTGTAGTCGATTAGCTTTACGAACTTAAAGCCTTGTCTTTTCAGCTCCGGTATGGCTCGCATCAAGCCTGCGCCGGTTTGTTTCTCGGGGTGGTTCATGTGGCAAATGATTATATCTCCAGCCTTTGCGCTTGTCACGGCGGCATAAACTTCATCGGCGTTATAGGTTGCGCCTTTGTCCCCAAGGATATTAAAGCCGATGGCGTCAAAGCCCATTTCATTTATCATTTGCATTGCGAACTCGTCATAAAACGCGGTTCCCGAGCGGAAAAATACAGGTCGTTTGCCAAGGAGCTTTTGCAGCTTGTCCGCATTACCGTTTACTTCCATAAACAACTCGGCGGCACCGTCGGTCCCTTTGATACCGTATATTTCCTTTCCGTTCATAGAAGCCGGCACATGACGCGTTCCGTGATTTTGGATATCAAACAAATCAACGGAAGCAAGCCTTGCGAACTTGTCCGGATATTTATCAATCCAGCGCGAGTTTATAAACATTGTCACCGGCACTTTTTCTTTGATTAAAAAGGCGATTAGCTCCTCGTCCAAGCTGTCGTTCTTTGATCCGCAGGCGTCAAGCGTAAGCGCAACGATTTTTTCATTCGTGCTAATGCGCTTTTTCACATTCGGAGCGTCCTCGCCCCAATAAGCGGGAGTCTTGTCCGCATACTTGTCGACATAATATACGAGCTCGGGTTTGCTAAGATGCAAAAGCCCTGCCGCCATGGCATACAGCACTAAAATCAACGCCAAAACAAAAAGTATCTTCTTCATAAGAGCAATAATAGCTAAGCAGAATAAAAAGTAAAATTATTTTGCGGTTTTCTTGGGTTTGTCGGGCTTGTCAGTTTGATTTTTGCACCAGCCCTGCTTGGTTTTGCCTTGGTATTCTCTTGCCAGCCCTTTATTTATCATTTCTGCGGACAAGTCTTTATCGTCTTTGGTTTTGATGGCGGCGACGACACGGCCGCCGTATTTGTCGTAGCTGACATTTGCTAAAAAGATGTCTTTGCCGTTAGTCATTTTTCCTAAAAAGACTTTTGCTTCTTCGGCTTTTTGGCGTTCAAATTCGCACTTTCCCTTCATCTCGGGAGTGTCAATGCCGCGAATCCTTACTATGGTTTCAATGGTTTGACCAAGCCAAACATGCGCGCGCAAAACTATTGTGTCGCCGTCAATAACCCTAAGCACCTTTGCCGGAATAGGCCCCGCCAGCGTTTCTTTTGCCTTTGCGTTGAGGGGCAAAGCAGCTAAAATCGCAAACAAAAACAACCAAACTTTTTTCTTCATAGTGTGCCGCCAATCAATAATAATGTAATACATAATAAGTTTTATTTCCTGTTTTGTTTTTATTTTATTCTATAATTCTTGTTCTTCAACCTATACTTTTGTATATGTTAAAAAAAGGTGAAAAAATGTTTTTCTTTTAATTGAGTGGTTTGACTAAAACTTTAATTACCGATTATTATGTTTGCGGTTTTTTAGGGAGAAGGTCATGCGTTATTTTATTTTAGTTATGCTGCTTGTAGTCGGTTATTTGCTTATCCATCTTTATTATTCCTTTTGTCAGCACCTCGGAACATGGGCAAAAGTGGCAGTTATGGGGGCTTTGGCCATTATTGTGCTTTTAAGTTTTGCAATGCACCCTTTTGAGTGGATGCTTGGGATTCGTTTGCCCGAAGGAGTGAAGTTTGCTTTTAATTTTGCGATTGCATTCTTTATGACGCTGGCGTTTTTCTATATGTTCACGGATGTTTTAAAACTTGTGCACCTTTACCCGAGCGCGTGGAAAATGCATGAGGCGGTAGACGGATTTATTCTTGCGGGTCTGGCGGCTCTTATTTGCATAGGAGGATATTTCAATAATATGCGACCCACGGCGATGAACTATGAGATAGCCAACCCAAAGGTAAAAGACGAGGTTTTAATCGCGGTTATTTCCGATCTTCATATCGGTAGCGAGAATATGAGCCCTGAAAAGCTTAGTAAAGCAGTGCAAATGATAAACGAAAGGCAGCCGGATTTAGTTATTATCGCGGGCGATATATTTGACGGTAGGACGCCGGCTCCTGCTTTTATCAAAGGTGGCTATGGCGATATTTTAAGCGGGATAAAGTCCAAAAACGGAGTTTATGCGGTGACCGGGAATCATGAGTTTTACACGACTAATCTTGATGAGGGGTTAGAGTTAATTCGCAAAGCGGACGTGAAAATCCTTCGCGATGAAAGTGTTTTTATAGAGCCTCTTCACGCCTATTTAATCGGTCGTGATGATGCGGCGAAGGCTTTTAGAGCGGGCGAGAATATTGTGCCGCTTAAAGCCTTTATGCCTGCCGGTGAGGAGCTTAAAATTGTTGCCTCTCACAATCCCAATACTATAGGCGAAAGTGTGGCAAACGGTGCGGATGTGCAAATATCCGGTCATACTCATAACGGGCAACTCTTTCCCATAAACTTTATTTTGAAGTTTATGTTCGCTACGCCTTGGGGGGTAAAAAAAGTCGAAGATACAATGCTGTTCGTCAGCAGCGGACTCGGGATGTGGGGGCCTCCCGTTCGCACTTCGTCCGTGTCCGAAGTCGCCTTTGTTACGCTAAAGTCGAGTTCATCGCGTCAATGATATAGCCTTGCGTTTCGCTATCCAAATAGGGATGCATGGGCACGCTTAAAATCTTTTGCGAAAGCATATCGGAGACGGGGAATTCGCGCCCGATTGCAAACATCTCATAGGCCTTTTGCCGATGTATGGGCAGCGGATAGTAAATCATGGTTGGAATGCCTTTTTCCTTTAACGCGGCTTGGACTTTGTCGCGGTTTTCCACCAGCATGGAATACTGAGCCCACGCGGATTTGTAGCCTTGCGGTATGTGTTGATGAATTGCTTTCTTTATGCCTTCGCGATACTTGGCCGCCACTTCGTCACGCTTTTTAAGCTCGTCTTCAAGCACGGTCATTTTGACAAGCAGAATCGCCGCTTGTATGGTGTCTAAGCGGCCGTTGATGCCGATGCGCACATTTTCATATCTGTCCGCACCCATGCCGTGGACTCGGAATGATTTCATAAGTTCTAAGTTTTCATCGCTGTCGGTGAAAAGTGCGCCGCCGTCACCATAGCAACCCAGCGGCTTGGCGGGGAAGAAGCTGGTCGCCGAAATGGCGCCTAATGTTCCTATACGTTTATTTCCTACCGCCGCGCCAAAGCTCTGGCAAGCGTCGCAGACAACCTGCATTCCGTTTTCCTTAGCGATAGCGCTGATTTTATCATAATCGGCGGCAAGCCCGAACAAATCAACAGGCACTACCAGCTTAGGGGTTAGTCCTTGTTCCTTAGCCCACAGAATTGCTTTTTTCAAATCCTCGTCGTCCATAAGGAAAGTGTCTTTGCGCACATCAACCATTACGGGAGTGCCACCCGCAAGGATAACCGCTTCGGCAGTGGCAATAAAAGTAAAAGTCGGCACGAATACGGCATCACCTTTCTTAACGCCCAAGACCATCATCGCCAGCACCAGCGCCGAGGTTCCTGATGAGCAAACCAAAGCATGCTTGGCCCCCGTGAACTCTGCCAGCTTGGCTTCCAAGTCGGTTACTTCTTGCCCCATAATGTAGTGCCCGCTGTCCAGCACCTTTGAAATCGCCGCTTCAATTTGAGGGCGGAGGAGCTTTTGTTGTGCCGCAAGGTCGATAAAAGGAATGTTAGGGTTGTTTTGTGTCATTTTTAATCCTTTAGTTTAGTTGGTTTTAATCAAAGGAGAACTTGCTCTTATTCCTTTCTAAAAGCAAGACACAAAAAGTTACAATTGTTTTTCTTGGTTGCTAAAGCTCGGGATAGGCCTTATGGTGAAAGGTATATTTTAAAGGAAAATCAAATATGATTAAGAAAAAAAGTGTTATCCTTTGCGCCTTGTTTTTTCTTTTGCTTGCGGCGTCTGCGGCGTGGTTTTGGGCGGTAGGACAAAGGCAAGAGTGCAATCCGCTTTGTTTTGTTCCTCCAGATAGGGACGAGGCGGTTAGCTTTGTCGTTCTTCATCATTTTTCTTCGTCGCCTGAAGACGCTATATCCAACTTTAACAAGTTCGGGTTTAGCACGCATTATATCATTGATACCGAGGGGAATGTTATTGTCATTGTTTCCGAGGATAAAATAGCATGGCATGCGGGGGTGAGCTTTTGGCATGGAGAGGAGTCCTTGAACCGTATCTCCATAGGCATAGAATTACAGCACGATAACTTTGGGCAAACGCCCTTTTCTAAAAAACAAATTGCCGCACTTAAACCTTTACTTCAAGATATTATAAAGCGCTATAACATTCGCCCCGAGAATATTGTGGGGCATAGCGATATTGCCCCCGATGCAAAGCCCGACCCGGGGAAGGCCTTTCCTTGGCAAGAGTTTGCGCAGGACGGTATAGGGCTTTGGTATGACATAAACGACGCGGATAAAATGGAAAATTATTCCGTAAAGGAGCTGCTTGATATTATCGGTTACAATACTAAAGGTGACGATTTAATTTCGTCAGCCTATGCTTTTCGGCGGCGGTTTTTGCCTGAGCAAGTGGCGTATGAGCCCGACATGGCGATGCGAGGGAATGCTATTTTTGAGGCAAGGTTTAAAGCTTCAAGCCTTCCTAAAGGCGAGCGAGCGGCGGCACTTAAAAATGTGCCTAGGATTCATCCCGAAGATGACGGGACTTTTCTTACAGATCCTTTATTTATAAAGACTCTGCGTGCCGTAGCTTACAGTTACAAAAAAGCAAGAGACAATTAGCATTTGTCTTTTGCTTAGTTCTGGCTTAAAAATTGAAGAAAGGTTTGTTTAGAGTTTAAGGGCAGATGATGAGCAGACAGAGCAAGCGATTTTGTTACATTTTGCTGAGTGTTTGCAGCGTGGCGGCGCTTTGTTCCTGCTCGTCTTATAAGTTTCCTTTAGAGACGAGTTACTTCCCTAAATGGTTTTCAAGTTCTTCCGTTCCTGCAAAAGAGGCTCCCGCTTCGGGCGAGGTAGTGGTGGCTAAAGGGGATACTCTTTACAGCATTGCGCGGACCTACGGTGTGCCGCTTCGCTCGTTGATAGAGGTAAATAATCTTCGTCAGCCGTATACTTTGGCAGTGGGACAGACTTTGCGCTTGCCGAGCTCGGCTCATCATGTTGTGCAAAAAGGTGATACCATTTACAGCGTGTCGCGAAAGTATGGCGTGGATATGAGGGCTTTGGCACGCGCTAACGGACTTAATTATCCTTATGCCATTTATGTCGGGCAAAAGTTGTCGCTCCCCGCAAGTGTGGCAGGAGCAAAAGGCGGCGATGGCGATAGCATGGCAAGAGGTAAAGTCGCATCTGCTTCCGTGCCTAAGAAAGTAGTCAAAGCTCAAGGGAAAATTGCCACTCCGCCCAAGCGTTCAAGCAATCAATTTGCATGGCCGCATAAGGGCAAAGTGGTTCTGCCTTTCGGCGATTTGGGAGGTGGGCGGCATAATGACGGTATTAATATCAAAGCCAAGAAAGGCGATGCGGTTGTGGCAGCGGATAATGGCGTAATTGCCTATGCCGGAAATGAGCTTAAAGGCTTTGGCAATTTGGTGCTTATAAAGCATTCCGACGGGTGGATGACGGCCTATGCTCACTTGGATAAAATTGTCGTTAAGAAAAATCAAAAGGTAAATAGAGGGCAGAAAATCGGCGAAGCAGGAAATACCGGCAATATATCTTCGCCGGAAGTGCATTTTGAAGTGCGTAAGGGCGCTAAAGCAAAAGATCCACTTCTTTATCTTGAAAAGAAATAAGAAAGCTACTATATTGCCTGCAGATTTTTTAAAAGGGAGAGTAAAAGTATGTTTATTAGTGAAGCATTAGCCCAAACCGAAGCTGCTGCGGAAGCCTTGCCTGAGGGGTCGGGAATGCGCCTGTTGGTGCAATTTGCACTTATTTTCGGTATATTCTATTTGGTGCTTATTCGTCCTCAAACCAAGCGGGCGAAAGAACATAAAAAGCGCATTAATGCGGTGGTCATCGGTGATAAAGTTATTTGCGGCGGCATCTTCGGCAAGATAACGAAAATCATCAACGATTATGAGGTTGAGCTGGAAGTGTCCGAAGGCGTCAGAATCAAAATGCTTAAAGATTTAATATCCGAAGTTAATCCCGATATTATCCCTATGGCTCCCGCCAATACGGATAAAAAGGAAAAGGCTAATCCTAATTCTAAAGCGGAAAAGCTAAAGACTGCTTTTACGAAAAAATAATTTAACAGAAGGCTTTGTAATAATGGTGAAAATATCAAAATGGCGTTTTATCGTAGTTGCTTTGGTGGTGGCTCTTAGTGTTTTCTATGCTCTGCCGAATGTGCTTAATCGTGATTATGTAAAGGAGCATTTCCCAGAATGGTGGCAGCCCGTTAATCTCGGGCTTGACTTGCAGGGCGGATCGTATCTTTTGCTGGAAGTTAAGACTTCGGACTTGGTGCATGAGCAGCTTACTTCCATACTGGAAGCAACCAGAAGCGTGCTTCGCGAAAACAAAATCCGCTATGTGGATTTGCGCGTGGACGGTGATTTCGTAAAGGTGAAAATCCTTAACTCGGCGGATTTGTCCAGAGCGCGGGATTTGATATTTAAAATTGATAGAGAAAGTTTGCTCGCCGAGACAAAAGGTTCGGAAGTCGTGGTATCCTTTACTTCGCAAGCGCTTGTCAGAATGGAAAACTCGGCAGTTGAGCAGTCGGTTGAAATTGTCAGAAAACGCATCGACGAGCTCGGTACGCGCGAGCCTTCTATTTATCGTCAGGGCGGTAATCGGATACAAGTTCAACTTCCCGGTGTAACAAGCCCCGAGCGCATAAAACAACTTTTGGGTAAGACGGCGAAAATGGCCTTCTATATGGTTGATGAGACTACCACTCCTTTGGATGCGCAAAAGGGTAAGCTTCCGGCTTCCTCTTTCTTGGCCGCCGGTGAGGACGGTTATGCCAATCAATATGTTTTGCAACGCAATATGGTCGTAGGCGGGGAACACCTTACCGATGCGCAAGTCGCGTATGAAGGCGGGGCTCCGGTTGTGGCGTTCAAGTTTGATAGCTTCGGCGCGAAGAAGTTTGCAAACACTACCAGAGAAAATGTCGGCAAAAGGCTTGCCATTCATTTGGACGGCAGGGTGATTTCCGCGCCTGTTATTAATTCGCCCATTGTCGGCGGGTCGGGTATTATTACCGGAAACTTTACCAGTGAAAGTGCCAGAGACTTGGCTTTAATGCTTCGCGCAGGTGCGCTCCCTGCTCCTTTGGAAGTGATTGAGGAAAGGACGGTTGGTCCCGATTTAGGTGCGGATTCGATTGAAGCGGGAAAGGTTGCTTGTGTGCTTAGTATGCTTGTCGTGCTGATGTTCATGATTGTGGCGTATGGTCTGTTCGGCTTGTTTGCTAATGTTGCTTTGCTGTTCAATGTGGTTATGCAAGTCGGCGCTCTTTCAATGTTGCAAGCGACGCTTACCTTGCCCGGCATTGCAGGTATCGTGCTTACTATCGGCATGTCGGTCGATGCGAACATTTTGGTCTACGAGCGTATGCGCGAGGAGCTTAGGGCAGGGCGGATGCCGCTTAATGTGGTTGAGGCCGGCTTTAGAAATGCCTTCAGCGCGATTATCGATTCTAACCTGACATCGCTGTTCTGCGCTTTTGTCTTGTTCTTCCTGGGAACGGGACCGGTCAAGGGCTTCGGCGTTACCTTCGCAATCGGTATTGTAACAACTATGTTCACGGCAATTCTGATGACTAAGCTGATGATGCTATTGTGGCTTAAATATCGTAAACCTAAAGAGATAAAGATATAAAAAGGAATGGAAAAATGACGAAATTTATTGGATTTGTTACCAGAGAAACGAGCTTTGATTTTGTTGGTAAGCGCAAGTATGCTTATATCTTTTCAATCCTTTTGATGTTGGCGAGTATCGGGTCAATGTTCTATCAGGGAATGGATTACGGCATTGACTTCAGAGGGGGCATTTTGATGGAAGTGCGCTCGGAAAAAGCTTTGGACATCGGGCAAATGCGCAATGATTTGGACGCTCTTAATATCGGCCAAGTTACCTTGCAGGAAATAGGGACCGGCGGGCATGACTTTTTAATCCATACTTTAGGCCGTGGCGACGATGAGAAAGCTCAGCTGATTATGGTTGAGAAAATCAAGGCGTCCTTGGGTGATGTCGAGTTTAGAAAAGTCGAAATGGTCGGTCCGAAAATCGGCAGCGAGCTTATTACAAAAAGTATTATAGCTTCGGTTTTGGCCTTGCTTGCGATTTTCATATATATTTGGGTGCGGTTTGAGTGGCAGTTTGCCATAGGTTGCACCGCTTCGCTGGCGTTTGTGATGATAACGACTTTAGGTATCTTTTCGATATTCCAGATTGATTTTTCGCTTAATGTCGTGGCGGCGATTTTGGCGGTTGCCGGTTATGCCGTTAACGATACTATCGTGTCTTATGACCGTGTGCGTGAAAATCTTCGCAAATACCGCAAAATGGAGCTTTTGCCCCTTGTCAACAAGTCGACTAATGATACTTTGTCGCGAACAATCTTGACCGGAACGACGACATTCCTCGCCATTATCATACTGCTTGCTTTGGGTGGTGAGGCCTTACGCGGATTCTCAATTGCGATGTTGTGGGGGCTTGCTATCGGCACTTTCTCATCTATCTATGTCGCGATGCCGATGCTTTCCTTGTTCGATGTGAAAAAGACGATTGACGCTCCCGTCAACAATGTGGCGTAAGCTCCAGAGTTTTTAAGTCTAACAATATGCCCTCGCGAAAAGCGGGGGCATTTTGTTTTTGTAAAAAAAGGAAGGAGCTTAAAAGCTGCCCAGCATGAACTTTGTTATGCGTTCCATAAAGGCTTGCGGGTCTTTGACTGTTTCGCCCTCGGCAACTCCTGCCTGCTCAAATAAAAGCATTGTGGCGTCGGTCAAAAGTTCCTTTTTCTTATCGCCTTCGGTCTTCAAAGTATCGCTTAACTTGTGAATGAGCGGGTGAGTCGGATTTATTTCCAATACGCGAGCACTACCATACATTAAAGGCTGTTGGTGTGTGCGCATAAGCCGCTCAAGGTTAAGGCTGATGTCGCCTTCGGCGGCAACCAAGCAAGCGGGGCTTTTTGCCAGACGATCGGTGGAGCGAACGCTTTTCACCTTGTCTTTCAGCACCATTTGCATGAAGGTGATAAGCGCTTCCAAATCCTTTTTGGCAACGGGTGCGGCGTCCTTGTTTACGGTCAGC
>CACZRW010000105.1 GCA_902783675.1 uncultured Pseudomonadota bacterium
CCTACTTTATCTTGTTCTTTTTAACCACATATTCGGCGTCGATGATGGTGGGGCCTTTGCCTATATATTTGCGCAGCTCCTTCGCTGTCCAAAAGCTCGCGGAAAAACCAAGAGCAACCAAAAGCAAATACAAAACATACGGCCAGAAGAACAATAAAAGCGCCGACCATATCGACCAGCCCCATGCCGCTACCGCGCCGTAAACGCCCGCTATCGGACCTATTACCGGAATGAAAACCAGCACTACCGCCGCCAGCAAAGCGAATATCCAATGCAATCCGAAAAAGTATAAAATGCCGTCAATCGAGGCGAGGATTTGCATAATTCCCACTACGACATAGGAAAACAAAAACAATAAAATCATAAAAAAGCGCCAGTTCATTTTAACAATTCCTTTTAACAGTTTTTATCAGCGGTTAATTTGCCTTAAAAACTTATTCCTTTTTAGGGGCTTTGGCAATGCTTACCGCTTTAAAGTTTTCCCAAGGAATGTAGCGGTCGCTGTTTTCTTCTTTCAGCTTGCCGATGAAGTTTTCCAAGGTGGCGAGGTCTTGCTCTACTTCCCTTTTTAAATCGGCTGAGAAAGAGGTGATTTGCTCGTCTATGGTGTTGAGTGCGTCAGTGTCAAAGTCGTTCTGTGCGGCGGCGCGCTCACTTTGCAAAAATTGCATGCGCGTGAAAAAGGTCGGATACTTTTCAAACTTGGCGTATAGCCCTTGCAAAGTCTTTACCTGCAGCGCCATTTCACTGTTTCTGAAAAACGGGGAAAAGGTTAAAAAGTTGATGCTCTTGGCGTCGTTTTTTATCGCTTCGCTGGGGGCCGAGATGGCTTCTAAATTAACAAGGTAAGGAGTTTTGCTTTCGCTTTTTTGCAGCTCGGAAACTATGTCCTCAAGGCTTACATAGATATAACGGCTTTGCTGGAAAAGTGCGGAAAGAAAGTTCTCGCGCGCGTAAAAATAGCTCGCCAGAGCGATGCTGAACGATACCATAAGCCCGCTGAAAAAGCCGACATTAAGGTTGTTTAGCATTTGCATGTAAAAGTTTTCGCGGTGGCGAAGGCGCGGGAAAACAATAAGCAAAACGCCGCTTATAAGCATCATGGCAAACATTACAAAGCACGATATGCGATAGATTTCCACCTTTGCGTTCCTTTCGTCTTTTAGCAAAGTGTGCCGAGATTTCGGTGCTTTGGGAATATGAACTTTAGGCGGGTAGGGTTATTTCTTTAGCATAATCGTGCGGGAAGGGCTTTTGAACTTTGCGTATTCGTCGGGGTGGTATTTTCTGAAAGTTTCAAACCAGGCGGCGTGAAAGTCCGAAAGCGTTCCCATGCTTATCGCCTCGCGTATGTCTTTCATCAAATCCTCGTAAACTTGGATATTGTGCCAAGTGAGCAGCATCGATGCCAGCGGCTCGTTTTCTTTGAACAAAGCGTGAAGGTAGGCACGCGAGTATCTTTGGCAGGTGGGACAGGTGCAGAACTCGTCCACGGGGCGCATATCGTCCCGCATGTCGCCTTTTTTAAGATTCAAAGTGCCGCCCGTTTTCAAAAATCCCTGCGCCGTTCTGCCAAAGCGCGAAGGCAGGACGCAATCAAACATGTCTATACCGCGCAAGGTGCAATCCACTATGTCCGCAGGTATGCCCACACCCATTACATAGCGGGGCTTTTCCTCGGGTATGCAGGGGATTATGACATCTATAGTCTCGGTTAAGACATTTAGCCAAACGCCGCCGAAGGCCAAGCCGTCAAACGGGATTTTGTTCATCAGCTCGCAACACTTTTCGCGAAGGGACCAATCGTCACCGCCTTGCAAAATGCCGAAAATGCCGTAGCCTTTGCGGTCTTTGAAAGCGGCAAAAGAGCGCTCTGCCCATCTTACCGACAGCAGCATGGACTTTTCAATTACCTCTTTCGGAGCGGGAAGCTCCAAGCATTCGTCCAGCGCCATGGTGATGTTTGCATCAAGCGCGTGTTGTATCTCGACCGATTTTTCGGGCGTCAGGTCGTAAATCTTGTCGTTGTCAAGGTGAGAGCGGAACTTTACGCCTTGCTCGCTTATGGTGCGCAAAGGGCCGAGGCTCATCACCTGAAAGCCGCCCGAATCGGTTAAGATTGCCTTGTCCCAGTTCATCATTTTGTGAAGGCCGCCCAGCTCTTTTACTCTGTCTATGCCGGGCCTTAGCATTAAATGATAAACATTGCCAAGGATAATTTTCGCGCCCGTGGCCGCTACATCTTCGGGCTTCATCGCCTTGACCGTGCCGTCCGTGCCTACCGGCATAAAAGTCGGAGTCTCTACGGTTCCGTGTGCGGTCCTTAGCTCGCCAAGCCTTGCGGCACCGTCCTTCTTTATGATTTTGAATTCAAGCAATTTTTTGTTCCTTAGCCTGCTGTCTTAAACTTTAGGTCTTAATTAAAGTGCTTGCAAATAATCGTCAAGTGGGATATAAAGCGAATCCCTTTTTATAAAGGGCGAACGGACAGGGCAAAGGGAAAACCCTTGGCATGCCTTGTAAGTTTTGAAGTTTAATGATTTAAAAAAGGAAATGAAAATGCCAAAATTAAAAAGCAAATCCGCTGCTAAAAAGCGTTTTACCGCTACCGGCACCGGAAAAATCAAAAGAAACCAAGCCTATAAAAGACATTGTCTTGCTTGTAAGTCCCAAAAGATGAAACGCAACGCTCGCGGCACTACTATCGTAGATGCGACCAATGTGCGCGAAATTACTCGTTTCTTACCGTATTTATAAGGAGATAATATCATGGCCAGAGTTAAAAGAGGCGTGACGGTTCGCGCCAGACATAATAAAGTTTTGAAACTTGCCAAAGGTTACAGAGGGCGTAACTCTACTAATGTTCGTCAAGCTCGCGAACGTGTTGAACACGGTTTGCAATATGCTTATCGCGACAGAAGAAAGAAAAAATCCGCCTTCCGTTCTTTGTGGATTCAACGCATTAACGCCGGTGTGCGCGAATACGGCCTTACCTATTCCAAGTTCATTAACGGCTTGACCAAAGCCGGTATTGCTATGGATAGAAAGGTTATCGCGGGACTTGCTTACAGCGATCCCAAGGCCTTTGCGCTTATCGTCGAAAAAGTCAAAAAAGCCGTATAAACGGTTTAAGGTTTACAGGTTAAGGTTTAAGGCTTTTTCCTGTAATCTATAAAATTATAAGGTGATGGGGTAAACTCATCACCTTATAGGCTTATCACCTTATAAACTAACTTTAAACCGTAACCTTTAACCCTAATATTTCATCGTCTCGTTATTAATAAAAGAAAGTTCAATGCCGGCGGCTTTGAACATGTCTTCGGTGTCTTTTCCCGCGTGGTATTTATACTCGGCAATCACTTTCTTTACGCCGATGGAAATCAGCATCATCGCGCAAGTGCGGCAAGGTGTCATTGTCACATAAACGGTTGAACCTTCCAGCGCAACGCCTCTTTTTGCGGCTTGGCAAATGGCGTTTTGTTCGGCGTGAATCGTGCGGATGCAATGCTCTTTTATATTGCCGTCCTCGTCCATCATCTTTTTGAGCAGGTGGCCTTCCTCGTCGCAATGCGGAAAGCCCGGCGGGCTGCCGACATAGCCGGTTACCAAAATCTGGTGGTCTTTGGTGAAAATGCAAGCGGTTTTGCCGCGATCGCACGAAGCGCGCTTTTGCAAGGCGTGCAAGACTTCAATAAAATACTCGTCCCAAGAAGGTCTCATGATAATCTCCCTTTAATGACAATATAGGCGATAAAAAAAGGCGTGTA
>CACZRW010000106.1 GCA_902783675.1 uncultured Pseudomonadota bacterium
AAGCCACTATTAGGTATTTGGATAAGAAGCAGGTGCTGGTTAATTCATTTTTGGAGCTTGGAATATGTTAGTCGATAGTCATTGTCATCTTAACTTTGCGGATTTTAAAGGGCAGGGCGGGGAAGGTGTGGCCGAAGTGGTGGAAAATGCCTTGCAAAACGGGGTTGATTTTATGCTTTCCATTGCTACGGATTTTGCCGAGCTTAAAGATGTTAAAGAAACGGTGGAAAAGTATGGCAATGTCTTTGCAGGCTTCGGGATTCACCCCGAGTATGCGAAGACTATTGAAGCTTTTAATGTTGACGATATACTCGCCGTGTTTAATCACCCTAAGTTTGTGGGAGTCGGCGAGACGGGTTTGGACTTTTCATTTGAGGAAGCCGCTGATTTAAAGACTCAGGAAGAGTTGTTCCGTGCGCATATTGCCGTGGCGAAGAAAACCAAGCTGCCCTTAATCGTGCATACCAGACAGGCCGAGAAAGATACCTTGCGCATACTTGAAGATGAAGCGGGAAAAGACGGCGGTGTGTCCGGAGTTTTGCATTGCTTTACGGGAAGCAGGGAGATGGCATTTAAGGCTTTGGACATGGGGTTATATATCTCCGTGTCCGGCATTATTACTTTCGGCAAAAGCGCCGATGAAATCAGAAATACTATCAAGGACATTCCTTTGGATAGGTTGCTGGTCGAGACCGATGCGCCCTTTTTAGCCCCAGCGCCTAAAAGAGGAGGGCGCAACGAGCCCGCTTTTGTGCGCTATACGGCGGAGAAGCTGGCCGAGCTTAAGGGCGCGGATGTTGAGGAAATTGCAAACGAGACTACGAAAAACTTCTTTAAATTGTTTAGTAAGGCGGTGAGGTAATGGAAATAGATATTAGGGTTTTAGGCTGCGGTGCGGCAGCCGGAGTGCCTATGATTAGTTCCGGTTGGGGCGCGTGTAATCCTAAAAATCCTAAGAATAACCGCTTACGCTCTTCCTTATATGCTAATGTCGATGGGGTGGGATTGTTGTTTGATACCGGTCCCGATTTGCGTGAGCAGCTTCTGCGCATGAATGCGGGCTCTGGTGATGATAGGCCCGTGATTGATGCGATTATCTATACGCATTTGCACGCCGATCACACGGACGGCGTTAATGAGCTTCGGGAAATCAATAAACTTAACAATGCCGCGCTTCCTATCTACGCCGATGAGCCTACGATGAAAAGCTTAAAGGAGCGGTTTTGGTATGGGTTTGAGCAAATTGATTTAGCTACAACGCCTCTTTTTCATGTGCTTTTAAAGGAAAATATCATAAAGCCCTATTGTCCTTTTATGGTTAAAGGCGTTGAAGTTAAGCCCTTTTTGCAAGGGCACGGGTATATGGATACTTTGGGCTTCAGAATAGGGGACTTTGCCTACTCTACCGATGCTTCGTCTTTGGACGAAAGGGCGCTTGATACGCTTTCGGGCGTGAAAGTTTGGGTGGTCGGTTGCCTTGATTACGGCTATCACCCAACGCATGCGGGAGTTGAACAGATTTTAAAGTGGTATGAGCTTGTTAAGCCCGACAGAATTATTTTGACGCACATGGGAAATCATCTTGATTATGATGAACTGTGCGCAAAGCTGCCTGAAAATATCCGTCCCGCTTACGACGGCATGAAAATCAAAATTGATAATTAAAGGGTTTATCTGTTACGCAATGGAATAATCCACTACAGGAAAATATCCATATATAATAATTGAAAAATTATCGGCGATTTGTCGGTTCTTTTCCTATGAAGTTTTGGCTTTAGCTTGATGGTTTAAGTTACTTTCGTCTTGCTCCTATCTTTTACTATACATAATATGTATTATGCGACAAAAGGATGTTAAGATAAAGTGGCACCCTCTTTTAAAAAGTTATATAAATCAAAGTGTTATTTAGTAAAAATGCAAGCTGTGGATAACTTTGGGGATAATGATGCTATGAAGTTGTCTTTAAGGTGCTTGGGTTTTTAATTTGCAGATTTATATTTTTAAAATCGGTGAGGCTTTAAAGAATACTTTACTTTATCCGTTTGATAAATCCGCGAAACTGTCTTGTTATCTATGCAATCGGTGAAAAAGCCGCTTGCTTATAATATCTATTCTTGCGTTAAAGTGCCCTTCCCTTTATACTTCTCGCCTATAAATATGCTGGTTTTAAAGGGGTGGTAGGTAAATGCGCAAGATTTTTCAGATATGGTTGTTCGTTTTTGTGGTGCTGGCGTTTGCCATTACCTTCACCGTTTCCTTTATCGCCGAGACTAAAATGGCGCAAAACAGCGCTGTTTCCTTGATAGAATTAAAGATAAATGATTTAAAAAAGCAATTAGACCTTAACAATGCAAATCTTAAAAAGATACGTGAGGAAAGCGGTCGTGATGCAATTTTAAAAGCGAAAAGCTTCGCCCATATGCTGGAGCTTTCTTCCGAACCGCTCAGTGATTATGATGAACTGGTAAGGACGGCTAATTCTTTGGGAGTCGATGAGCTTGATATCATAGACGGCAATGGCGTTATCGTTGCCGCTACGGAAAAGAATTATGTCGGGTTTAACATGGCTAATTCCGAGCAATCCAAAGCTTTCTTGCCCCTTTTAAAGGATAAAGAGCTTGAGATTGTGCAGGATCCTATGCAAATAGGCTATGACGGCAGCAAAATTATGCAATATGCCGGAGTTGCCAGAAAGGATGCTCCCGGGTTTGTGCAAATCGCCTATCGTCCCGAAAAGCTGGAAGAAGCTATGCGCGTTGCCGATGTGCAAAATCTTGCTCCGGGCTTTCGTATCGGCACCGACGGCAAGCTGCTCATAGCTCGCAAAGGTCTTATCGTCAGCATTAACGATCCCGGTTGGATTGGTAAGCCGATGGTTAATTACGGCATCGCTCCTTATCTTATGACCGAAGAGAAAGGGGTTTTGTCCGCTAATGTCGCAGGGATAGACAAGATATGCGTTTATGAGAAAGTCCCCGGATATGACTTGGTCGGGTGCATGCCTAAGCATGAAATATACCTGACGCGTAACGAAATGGCATCGCAAATTGTGCTGTTCAACTTCCTGCTCTTTGCCGTGATTTTCATTCTGGTATCGCTGTTGGTGCAGAAAGTGGTGATAAACGGGATTTATCGCGTCAATACTTCGCTTAGCAAAATTACTGCCGGTGATCTTAGCGAGAAAGTAAATGTGCACACGAATAAGGAGTTCACCGCTTTGTCCAAAGGTATCAATGCGATGGTGGCGGCGCTAAAGAAGGCTATCGCTGCCGAAGCGGACAGAATAAAAAGAGAGCTGGAGCTTGCCAAAAGCATTCAGCACTCTGCCCTGCCCTCGGTTTTCCCGCCTTTCCCCGACAGGACAGAGTTCGATATATTCGCGACTATGAATACGGCCAAGGAAGTCGGTGGGGATTTTTACGACTTTTTCTTTATAAATAACAATCAGTTAGCGGTTGTAATAGCAGATGTGTCGGGCAAAGGGATTCCGGCGGCTTTGTTTATGATGACGGCGAAGTCGGTGATAAAAGGGCTGGCGCAATCCGGGCTTTCTCCTGCCGAGGTCTTTACGGAAGCTAACAGCAGGCTTGCGGAGAACAATGATGCGGGAATGTTTGTAACCGCTTTTATGGGCGTGCTCAATACCGATACCGGTGAGTTTACTTATGTAAACGCGGGGCATAATCCTCCCCTTTTGCGTAGAAAAGGCGAGGAGTTCGCCTTTATGAAGGTGCCCGCGGGATTTATTTTAGGTGGTATGCCGGGTATAAAGTATGAGCAAAACGCTTTGAAAATGGCGAGCGGCGAGGTTATATACCTATACACGGACGGGGTGACCGAAGCTCAAAACAGTAAGCATGAATTGTTCTCTAACGACAGGCTGGTTGAAAGTTTGAATAAAATCAAACAAGGGGCCTCGGTGATGGATATTTTGCGTTTGGTTAAAAGGTATGTTGACAAGTTTGTAGGAAATGCCGAGCAATCTGATGATATCACCATGCTGGCCTTGCAATATAACGGCAAAAGAAAGCCGCGGTAACAAGAAAAGCATAATAAGGTATAGATAATAAGGTATAGATAATAAGGTATAAGAAAAGAGCCCTTAAAGGGATTTTCCTTTAAAGACTCTTTTCATCAGGAGGAAATTGTTTGCTTTATTGTTTTATTATTGTTTTATTGCTGCCCCAGCGTCATTTTTACAATCACATCGGGGTTGGAAACGGCGCCGTTATTGTTGCTGTCGCCCTTTTTAATGTTGTCGACATATTCCATGCCGTCAATGACTTCGCCCCAAACGGTGTATTGCCTGTCAAGCCAAGGTGCGTCGGCAAGGCAAATAAAGAATTGGCTGTCGGCGGAGTTTATATCCTGCGCTCTGGCCATGGAAACAGTGCCCCTTTTGTGGTGCTCGGTGCTGAACTCGGCGCGCAAATACTTGCCCGAACCGCCGGTGCCGTTGCCTTTGGGGTCGCCGGTTTGAGCCATAAAGCCGTCAATTACGCGGTGGAACTTTAATCCGTCATAAAAGCCCTGCCCTACTAATTCCTTAATCCTTGCCACATGATTGGGAGCGAGGTCGGGGCGGAGCTTAATGGTTACTCTGCCGTCCTTTAAGTCCAAATATATTACTTCATCTGCCATAGTGTTTTTCTCCTCTGCTTGTAAATTGAAGGTTAAAAATAAACCAATTGTTAATAAAATTGCAAAAATAATCTTTGTTTTCATAGTGTTACACTCCGAACTTTTCTTTTAACTTTAATGCGATTGCAGGAGAGACAAAGGTAGATATGTCGCCGCCGAGCCTTGCTATTTCCTTGGTAAAGGTCGAGGAGACGAATTGGAAGCGTTCGTCCGTCATGATGAAAACGCTTTCAATTTCCTCATTAAGGCGGCGGTTCATCACGCACAGTTTGAACTCTCTGTCAAAATCAGAAACAGCACGAAGCCCGCGGAAAATAACGCTTGCGCCCGCTTCACGAGCAAAGTCGATGAGCAGGTTGGGAATGGGCTTGACGATAACCTTTTTCCCCTTGGCAAAGGTTTGCCCTGCCAGCTCTGCCTTTATCATGTCAATGCGCTCGGGATTAGAGAAAACCGTATGCTTTCCGCTGTTTTGCGCCACGCCGATAACCAAGGTATCGACCACCTTCAGCGCCCTTTTTACTATATCCAAATGCCCGTAGGTAAAGGGGTCGAAAGTTCCGGGGTATACGCCGACGACATCAGTCATTATTCGGCGTCCCCTTCTTGTGGCTGTGGCGCAGATTCTGTAGCTGTAAGCGGAGCTTCTTCATCTAAAGAATCAATTTGCGAGGTGCCCTCTGCTTCTGTTTCTGC
>CACZRW010000107.1 GCA_902783675.1 uncultured Pseudomonadota bacterium
CATGCGGTATTTCGCTTTGTTATACTCGGTCGTTATAGCAACCGCGCCCGTAGGAATGTCGGTGGTATCAAAATACCTTGAAAGCGGCTCACTCCAAAATCCGTTTATGCCCCAAGCCGCGTCAGGGTCAATCGCCGTGTATATCCCCGCCGATAAGCCTATCAGCTCAGCCACCTTTGCGGCGCGGAGGTCCGAGCCCGTGTGGACGGTGTCTATTATCATCGCTTTTAGGACGGGCTTGTTGTTCTCGTCCTCTCTTCTTATGCCTACAATATACCGACCATCGAAATTACTGCCTGCGCCCATTTCGCTGGGGAATATCTCTTTATGCTGATTATGCCCCAGCTCATTCACCAGTGCCGTGACATTGTCGGGATCTTTTAAATAATCTTCCGCCTTTTGCTGAAGGTAAAGGAGAGTGTTTGCGCGGTTTATGTTCTCCAAATCCGCTCGTCGGTCCGCGACATGCTTATAAAGCATCGGCGTGAAGGTCGCTATCATGCCAAGAACGATTATCGCCTCAAGTATCAGCGAGCCACCTTGCCCGCCACTTACGCCTTTTGCCCCTAAGCCTTGGGCTTTACCTTTTAAATCCTCCCTCATCGCACAAGTTCCTTTCTTCTCAAAAGTTTCCTTAGAAAAGCGCTTCCGCAAAGACCAAACCGAAACCTCCGTCCAATCTTGCGGACGGACGTTAAGAAACCGCACTAGAAGAAAAACGGCTCAGCTTATTCGAGCCACAGACTTTATTCGCTGACATCCGCCCCATGAAAAGAGCAGGTGTCACAACAAAATTAAAATCGTCTTGCGAACGACTTTAATTTTAAAAACTTCTAGAAAGGGTTTCTTACGCCCTGAGCTCACATTGCTGCTTGCCTGGCTTCAATATGAACATAAATTAGGATTTATGCAATAAAAAACAGCCGAGACGGGAGGCCTCGGACTGTTTCTACCCCCTATAAAAAGGGCCGTTATTCAGAGCCCTTTATCTCGGCAATCTCTTCCTTTATCTTAAGCTTTTGCCTTTTGAGTTCGGATATCTTGGTCTGATCGGGAAGGGGTCTTGCGCTTTCCTCCTCCAGCGCCAAATCCAATGCGGCGTGCTTTGCCTCTAGGGCTGTCAAATGCTTTTCTATACTCATCTTAATCTCCTTTCCTGTTCAATCTTACTTTATAGTAACACAATATAATATATAGAGCCACCCCTTTCGGATTTAAAGGTAGAGGAAAAATAAAATTGCTTGATTATGTGGTTTTCTTATTTTATGGCTTACATAAACTTTTGAATCGTTGAAAAGGACTGCAAATGTCAATTTATATATTTCTTTCTTTGTGCATAGTGTTCGGTTATTTGCTGGGTTCTGTGCCTTTTGGGCTGGTCATTACCAAAGCGGCGGGGCTGGGCGATATTCGCAAAATCGGCTCCGGCAATATAGGCGCAACCAATGTATTAAGGACAGGACATAAGGGGCTGGCACTGCTTACTTTATTATGCGACGGAGGCAAAGCGGCAATTGCGGCTTTGCTCGCGATGTGGCTTGCTCCCGAAGCTTTTGCATCTATAGCAGGACTGACGGCGGGCACGGCAGCGGTAATCGGGCACAACTTCCCCTTGTGGCTTAATTTCAAGGGGGGTAAAGGCATCGCCGCCTCTTTCGGTATGGTATTTGTTACCGCTCCCATGGTCGGAGTGCTGGCGGGCCTTACTTGGTTGCTGGTCGCCTTTACCACGCGCTACTCATCTCTTTCGGCCTTGGTTGCATTCACTCTCACCCCGCTTTATGCAGTAATTTTTGCCACTCCCGAGGCGGTTTGCTTCTTTGCCTTTTTGGGGCTTTTGTCGCTGGTAATGCATAAAGAAAACCTGGGTCGCCTTGCTCGCGGCGAGGAAAGTAAAATCGGCCAAAAGAGCAAAAGCAAAGGTAAAGAGGACAAAAAATAAAGGCAGGGCTCCCCGATAATGACGACAACCAATAATGATAGCAAACTGGACTACCTTCGCCTTATCCGTAGCGAAAATGTGGGGCCTATCACTTTTTACCTGCTGCTTAAATACTTCGGCTCGGCAAAAGAGGCTCTTGCCAACATTAATGACTTTGCGAAGCGAGGCGGCAAAACCAAGCCGATAAAACTTTACCCCGAATCCGAAGCGCAAAAAGAAATGGACGAAGTGTTAGCTTTAGGCGCAGAGATAATTGCTTTTGACGAAGATGATTATCCTTATCTTTTAAAGCAAATACCGGATACCCCGCCGCTACTCACCGTGCTGGGACACAAGCACCTCTTGCATAAGGAAGCCGTTGCCATAGTCGGCACTCGCGATGCCTCTTTAAACGGGCGTAATATGGCGAAGAAGCTTGGCGAAGAGCTTGCCTCTCACGATTATACCGTCATTTCGGGCTTGGCACTTGGCATTGATGCCGCCGCTCACGAAGGCGCCCTTGCCGCCACCGACTCGGCGGGGACCATAGCGGTTTTGGGAACAGGGATTGATGTGGTTTACCCTCCGCAGAATCAACCCCTTTACGACAGAATTAGAAAAGCCGGGCTGATAATATCCGAATTTCCGCTAAAGACCAAAGCCAACCCGGTCAACTTTCCTCGCCGCAACCGCCTTATTTCCGGCTTATCAAAAGGGATTGTAGTGGTAGAGGCGCGCATAAAATCCGGCTCCCTTATCACCGCTCACATGGCTCTTGAGCAAAATCGCGAAGTTATGGCGATCCCCGGCAGTCCCTTGGACCCCAGATGCGGCGGGACAAATCACCTGATTAAGCAAGGTGCAACCCTGATTGAAGTCCCTTCTGATGTTATCAAGACTTTGGAAAACCTGCCTTCTATGCAAGAAGACATTTTCTCCGACGACTACGCTTACGAGGACTTCACACCCGAAGCCTTTTCCGAGGACGAACTGGACAATGCTCGCAAAAGCGTGCTTAGTCTTTTGGGCAACGGAGCTGTCGCCATTGATGATTTAATCCGCCAAAGCGGCGCCACAGCCTCGCTCGTCTCAATTGTCCTTGTTGAATTGGAGTTAGCAGGAAGAATTGAACGCTTGGCAGGAAATCATGTTAATTTATTGCTTGAATGGCAAGACTGACAAAATAAGATAAAGCGCAATGCAGTAACACAAAGGAAAACAAAAAAATGGAAAACCTCGTAATCGTAGAATCCCCCGCCAAGGCAAAAACCATCAACAAATACCTGGGTAGCGACTACAAAGTGTTGGCGAGCTTCGGACATATTCGTGACCTTCCGCCAAAGGACGGCTCCGTCGATCCCACTCACGACTTTGCGATGACTTGGTCCGTAAGCGACGGCAGCGAAAAGCATATAAAAGAAATCGCCTCGGCTTTAAAAGATGCCAAAAACCTTATTCTCGCCAGCGACCCTGATAGAGAAGGAGAAGCCATAGCTTGGCATGTCGTTGAAGAGCTCGGCAAACGCGGAAAACTAAAAGGCAAGAACATCAAGCGCGTAACCTTTAACGAGATTACCAAAAACGCCGTCACCGCCGCCATTGCCAATCCCCGTGACATCGATTCGGAACTTGTTGACGCGTATCTTGCCCGCCGAGCTCTGGACTATTTGGTAGGCTTTTCCCTTTCGCCGGTATTGTGGCGCAAACTTCCGGGCAGCCGCTCGGCAGGGCGAGTCCAATCCGTCGCCCTTCGCCTTATTTGCGAGCGTGAAAATGAAATTGAGCAATTTAAGGCCGAGGAATACTGGACCATAAAAGGCACTTTCCAAACCGAAAAAAAGGCAGACTTTACGGCGCTTTTAACCGCTCTAAACGGCAAAAAGCTGGAAAAGTTCACCCTTAATTCCGAAGAGCTTGCAAATAAAGCCAAAGAGGAAATAGAAAAGCACACCTTTGCCGTTTCCGATATTGATAAAAAGACCATATCCCGCAATCCCGCACCGCCATTTACTACCTCTACTTTGCAACAAGAGTCCTCACGCAAACTGGGCTTTTCAACCAAAAAGACCATGCAGATTGCTCAAGGACTTTATGAGGGTATAGACATCGGCGGCGACACGGTGGGACTTATCACATACATGAGAACAGACGGCGTTGCCATGGCAAGCGAAGCCATAAATGCCGCGCGCGAACAAATCGCCAAAGACTATGGCAAAGATTACCTGCCCGACTCACCACGCTACTATAAAAACACCGTAAAGAACGCTCAAGAAGCGCACGAGGCCATACGCCCCACCAACATGACTCGCACCCCCGAATCCGTTGCAAAATATCTGAACAAGGACCAATTAAAACTTTATTCCATGATATACAAGCGCAGCATCGCCAGCCAAATGCAAAGCGCCAAGTTCGACAAAGTAAGCGTCACCCTCTCGTCCGAGGACGACAAAATCGCCTTTAGAGCAAGCGGAATGACCACTCTTTTTGATGGCTTTTTAAAAGTATATTTTGAGGATTTTGACGATCGCAAAGATGACGACGAAGATGACGAGAATCGCCACCTGCCGCCTCTTTCTTTAAAAGAAAACACTGCGCTTAAAGAGACCTTGCCCGAGCAACATTTCACGCAAGCACCCCCGCGCTATTCCGAAGCAAGCTTGGTAAAAAAGCTTGAGGAGCTGGGCATCGGCAGACCTTCAACCTATGCGTCCATCATTTCCGTTTTGCAAGACAGGGAATATGTGAAGCTTGTGGAAAAGCGCTTTATTCCCGAGGATAGAGGGCGCATCGTCACCACCTTTTTGGAAAACTTCTTCTCGCCCTATGTTCAATACGATTTTACCGCCGACATGGAGGACAGCCTTGATAAAATATCCGAAGGCAAAGCAAAGTGGAAAAAGGTGCTTTCCGACTTTTGGACAAAGTTTGACGCCGATATTAAAGGAGCGGAAAAACTAACCGGCACCGAAGTCATCAACAAGCTGGAAGAAGCCTTATCCGCTCACATTTTCCCCACGCCGGAATCCAAAAAGTGCCCTTTGTGCGCAGATGGCAAACTGAACTTAAAGCTGGGTAAATACGGTGCTTTCATCGGCTGCTCAAACTACCCCGAATGCGATTATAAGCGCCCCATATCCGACTTTAAGGAAAACGCAGAGGAAAATAAAGACCTGGACCTGGGGCTTGACCCCGCAACAAGTGAGCCTGTTCTTTTGAAAAAAGGCCCTTACGGCTACTACATTCAAAGAGGAACCGTAGCAAAAGGCAAAGACCAAGCGACAAAAAGCACAGGGAAACGAGTATCTTTACCCAAAGGCATAGCCCCTTCATCGGTTGACCTTGACACCGCTCTTGCCCTGCTTTCTCTGCCTAAAACCTTGGGCAACCACCCGACAAGCAGTGAGAAAATCGAAGTCGGCATTGGCAGGTTCGGAGCCTATGTCAAAATGGGCAAAAGCTATAAGTCCTTGACCAAGGACGACAACATCCTGACCATCACTCTTGACCGAGCTGCCGAGCTTTTAGCCGCTGCCCCGCAAAAGACCACCAAAGACATCGGCACACACCCTGAAACGGGCGAAGTCATCTCCATAGGCTCGGGACGCTTCGGACCCTATGTCAAAATGGGCAAGATTTACGCCTCTATTCCCAAAAGCATAGAGGGCGAACCGAGCCTTGACGAGGCGGTTGCCCTTTTGGAAGCAAAGGCTAAAAAGCCTGCCGCAACAAAGACCAAAACCAAAACTTCCGCAAAAACCAAAGCAAAGGCAAAGGTAAAGAAAAAGTGAGCGAGAAAAAACGACCCTTACCGACCATGCAAGAAATAACGGACTTCCTGCAAAACAGCGAAGGCAAAGTCGGCAAGCGTCAAATCGCCAAAGCCTTCAAAATTAAAGGAGACGACCGCATAGCCTTAAAGAAAATGCTGAATGAGTTAAAGGAAGCCGGAACCTTCCCGCACAAATCTTCGCGTAGCTTTTTTGGCGGTCTTTTGCGCTCAAAACTAAATGCCGAAGTTACCGGCTTTGACTCTTCCGGCGCTCTTATTGCCCGTCCTTTGGAATATAACGACGACCAAAGCGCGCCCCAGATTATAATTCCGAAAAACGCCGACCACATAAGCCCTCCCGTAAAAATCGGCGATGTCATCGTTGTAAAGCTTAAAAAAGCCGCCGGACACACCTATAACGGCGAAATAGTAAAACGCCTTTCCTACTCACCCAACCGCATCGTCGGCTTTTACCAAACAAAAGGTGCGGGGCTCGGCGGCATACTGACTTCGGTTGACCGTCGCATAAGCGACAGATTTTATGTCAGCAAACAAGATGCACTTAACGCCGAAAATGCCTCTATCGTCCTTGCCGATGTCACCTCTTTTAGAAAGGAGAACAAGGCAAAGATAGTAAAGGTGCTTGCAAAATCCGATACGCCCTTTGCCGCCACGATTATCTCGGCTTACCAACACAGCGTCCCGCTCGTCTTCCCCGAAGCCGCCATTAAAGAAGCAAACGCAATTAACCCCCCTTCAATGGAGGGACGAGAGGACTTACGCCATCTTCCCCTTGTCACCATTGACGGCGAAGACGCAAAGGACTTTGATGACGCCGTTTGGGCGGAACCCGACCAAGACAAAACCAACGGCGGCGGCTGGCATCTTATTGTCGCCATATCCGACATAGCATGGTTTGTAAGGCCGAACACCGCTCTTGATAAGGCCGCAAGAGAGCGCGGCAATTCCGTTTACTTTCCCGACCGCGCCGTTCATATGCTCCCCGAGAACCTGCCGGTAAGGTTTGCCTCACTTTTACCCGAAGAAGAACGCCCCGTCATCGCCTGCCACTTATGGATAGATCGCGCCGGACACCCTTTAAGGAGAAAGTTCACCAGAGCAATGATAAAATCGGCAGCCAGGCTTAATTACCACGAAGTAGAAACCGTGTTAAACGGCGGAAAACCGCCCTCCTCGGTAAGCCCTAAAATTGCGGCTCTTTTAAACACATTAAAAGGCGCTTTTAAATCGCTGCAACAATATAGAGAAGAGCGCGGTTGCCTAAACATTGAAGGTAGGGAAACGCAAATCACGCTGAGCGACAAGGGACAAATCACCGCCATAACCGAGCGCGAAGATTTAGAGAGCTACCAACTGATAGAGGAGTTCATGGTAGCTGCCAATGTCGCCGCCGCCGAAACTCTGGAAGAGATGAACCTTCCTGTCATGTATCGCGTCCACGATAAGCCAAGCGAGGAAAAAATAACTTTGCTCAACGACTTTTTGGACTCTCTTAACATAGAACCAAAAGTCCCCGCCAATCCTACGCCAAAGGATTTTAACGATGTCCTTGCCGCCACGATTGACACCAAGAATCAAAACAGCGTCAATGAAATGGTTTTAAGGAGCCAATCCCCCGCAAGATACAGCCCCGAAAACATCGGACACTTCGGCTTAAGCTTAAAAAGCTATGCCCACTTTACCTCGCCCATTCGCCGCTATGCGGACTTACTTATCCACCGCGCTTTGATTGATGGTTTAAGACTGGGCGAAGGTGGCTTTAGCGACGCCCCCGATATGGAAGAAATCGCCGATCACATCACCTTTACAGAAAAACGTGCGGAAGAAGCGGAACGCGATGCCGAAAGCCGCTACATCGCACTTTATTTGCAAGACAAAATCGGCACTGTTTTAAAAGGCACCGTAGCGGGACTTTCTCACGCGGGACTTTTTATTCGCCTGACCGAAAGCAAAGGTGAAGGCTTCTGCCCCATGCGCAACCTCCACTGTGAATACTTCCTTTTTGACGAGGAAGCAAATACCCTTGTCGGGCAGGACTCCGGCAAAACCTATCGCATGGGCGATCCCGTTACCGTAGAGCTTGAAGAAGCAAATCCCGTAACCGGCTCAATTATCTTGTCCATTGCGGATAGCGATAGGGGAAGCGGTAAAAGCGGTATAAAATCACACTCCGGCTCTTTCAAAGAACATCTTTGGGAGCATTTCCAATCCGGCTCAAGGAGGCACAGATGGTAAAAAGGCGCACCTTTCTCGTTACCCTTTGCACACTTTTCCTTCTGCCCTTTTGCGCGACGGCTCAAAATGCGGACAATGTCCAATTCCTACCCGTATCCGATTGGCAGAAAATGCAAGAAAAACAAAACCCTTCGTCCGTCTTTGCCGCGGCCGTTTTCAAAGTTTTTTATGCTGCGCTTAAAGGCATAAATGACAAATACATAAAGCCCGTTTCCTTTGCCGAACTTATAGTAAGCGGACTTAACGAGCTGGACACGGTTGACCCTTCTTTAGTCACCACGCCGGAAGCGGACAGCATCGTCATTTTGCATGAAAGCACACCTTTAATTTCTATGCCTTTCAGCCCCAAAGACGGCCCCGAAAAATGGGCAAGAACCTTAACCTCGGCAATTTTAGTTATCCGCGAAAAATCCCCCAAAGCCGCTCTTCTTTCTCAAGAAGACTTATACAAAATAATCTTTGGCGGCATGCTGGCGAAGCTGGACGAGAACTCTAAATACTTCTCAAAATCCGAAGCGCTGGAGAAAAAGGCGAACCACCACGGACTCGCAACCGAGAACGGCATTATTGCCAAGAGCAACACCAAGTTCGCTTTTCTTGAGGACGATATCGCCCTGATTACGATAAGCAGCTTTGATTCCAATACCGAGAAGATTGTCGAGAATATCCTTGGTAATCTTTACAAAAACACCAAAGGCATCATTATTGATTTAAGCGGCTCTAACGGTGGTATTTTAAGCGAAGCTGCCGAAGTCGCCGACCTCTTTTTATCTCAAGGCACCTTGTTCAAAGTAAGGGGCAGAACCCCTGCCGCAAACAAAACTTATCAAGCCGATGAGAAAATGCTTTATAGAGGCCCCGTCGCCATCATCATCGACCACAACACCAAGTCCTCGTCCGAAGTCTTTGCCATGGCAATGCAGGAAGGAAAGCGCGCCATCATCATCGGCGAAACATCTTTCGGCAAAGGCACATCACAAACCCCGATTACCCTTCCGAACGGCGGAGAAATTATGCTTTCTTGGGGCTACATTTATTCCGGTAAAGATGTACCTTTAAACGGACAAGGGGTAACTCCAGATATAGCGCTCGCCGCACCCTCGCCCGATATTTTACATCAAAAATCGCTAAACCAAGCCATCAAATGGCTTGACGAGCCATAGCAAAAACATCTTCAAACATAGGCGTTGTCAGCCGCTTTGTGCTGGTGTTGTAGCGCGAGCAATGATAGCTGTCGATAAGCACCACTCCTCCGCCGATATCATGCTTACCCGCGTGAATAAACGCAAAGTCCCTTTGCCGCTTACCCATCGCCATAAGCACCGCACTATGAGCCACCGTCCCCAGTGCAATAATCACTTTTAGGTTAGGCATTGAAGCTATCTCGCTTTTAAGCAAAGAGTTACAATTTCTCACTTCTTCTCCCGTCACTTTATTTTCGGGCGGAACACACCTGACCGCATTGGTAATTCTGATATTTTTTAGAACTATTCCGTCATCAATCGCCGCCTTATACTCACCTTCTAAAAATCCGAACTTTTGCAAAGTAGCATAAAGTAAATCCCCTGCATAATCCCCCGTAAAAGGTCGCCCTGTGCGGTTTGCCCCTTTAAGCCCTGGGGCAAGCCCGACAACCAACACTTGTCCGCCTTTATCCCCGAACGAAGGCACGGGAGCATTAAAAAACGAAGGATAAAGTGCCTTGTTACCCTTTATAAACTTTGCCAATCTGGGACATTTCTGACAATCACACATGCATATTTTTGTAGCTTTAAGTAAGACCTTGCGCAACCGTTAATTATATTTTTAGAACAAAAAACCTTGCCTTTTGATAAAAAATCATATAATTTCCGATGTTTCGGATAATAACAATTAAATAAGAGGAAATTATGGCCAGAGTAACCGTAGAAGATTGTGTAACAAAGGTTCCGAATCGCTTTGAATTAGTCCTTCTTGCCAGCCAAAGAGCAAAGGAATTAAGTAGCGGTGCCGAACCGACTCTCCCTCGCGACAACGATAAGAACTCCGTCATCTCTTTAAGAGAGATTGAAGAAGGAACCGTTCCCGTTGAGAAAATAAAAGAAGATTTTATCTCCGGTATGCAAAAATATATCAAGGTGCAGGAAAACGCCAAGGAAGAGGCTGACATTGCCGAAGCCGAAGCGGAACTTGCCGACAACGCCGGTGATTTTGCCTATTTAAGCGAAGCGGCACTTGCCTCCGAAGCGGACGAAATCTCCACCGCGCCAGAGGAAGACGCAGACCTTTCTTGAAACGCCTTCCAAGGTTTAAGAAAAACCGGAGTTTCAAGAAATGCTTAGTGAATCTGAACTTGCGAACAAAGTAAAAGCCTACGATAAAAATGCCGATGAGGCAGCTTTAAGAAGGGCGTATGCATTCGCAAATAAGATGCACCATGAGCAAAAACGCGAATCCGGCGAACCGTATGTCATCCACCCTATTAATGTTGCCGAGACATTAATCAACTACCACATGGACGCGACCTCTATCATCGCCGCCCTTTTGCATGATACCGTGGAAGACACCTCTACTTCGCTTGAGGAAATAAGGAACATTTTCGGCGAAGATGTTGCGAAGCTCGTTGACGGCGTAACCAAACTGACCCGCATAGAATGGAACTCGGACAAAAGCAAACAGGCAGGAAACTTCCAAAAGCTGGTCCTTGCCATGTCCCAAGACATTCGCGTGCTTTTGATAAAGCTTGCCGACCGCTTGCACAACATGCGCACCCTCACCTCTGTCCATTCGGAAAGTAAACGCATTCGCATTGCCAAAGAGACAATGGAAATATATGTCCAGCTTGCCGAGCGCCTCGGCCTTCACGCCTTAAAAACCGAAATGGAAGACATCGCGTTTAGGATTCTTCACCCCGATGTTTACGAATCGTTGGCCGTAAGACTTAACTTTCTGCGTGAGAATGCCGGCAACCTTATCCCCGACATTGTCGCCGACTTAAAAAAGGATATGAGCATTAACGGCATCAAAGCCGAAATCTCGGGCAGGGAAAAGACCCCCTACTCTATTTGGCGCAAAATGCAAAAGCAGAACATCACTTTTGAGGAGCTTTGCGATATTGTTGCCTTTCGCATAATTGTTGACACGGTAGGTGATTGCTATCAGGCATTAGGAGTCATCAACACCAAATACCCCATGATACCCGGGCGTTATAAGGACTATATCTCCACACCGAAACCCAACGGCTACAGCTCCATTCACACCTCGGTCATCGGACCCAAGAACCGCCGCATTGAAATCCAAATCCGCACCAAAGAAATGCACGAAGTCGCCGAAAACGGCGTCGCCGCCCATTGGTCTTATAAGCAAGGCAGTTACGAGGGCAGCTCGCAATTCAAATGGTTACGAGGACTTTTGGACATCATGGAACAAGCCTCCAGCCCCGAGGAGTTCTTGGACAACACCAAAATGGAAATGTATGCCGACCAAGTCTTTTGCTTCACGCCAAAGGGAGACTTGGTATCCCTACCCACCAGCGCCACGGCCATAGACTTTGCCTATGCCGTCCACTCCAGCGTCGGCAACCGTTGTATCGGGGTAAAGATAAACGGCAGAATAAAACCCTTACGCACAATGCTTGCCAACGGCGACCAAGTAGAAATCATCACCTCAAAAGTGCAAAACCCCTCGCCCGAATGGGAACGCTTCGCGGTAACCGGAAAGGCGCGTGCCGCCATCCGCCGCTTTATCCGCAACCAAAAGCGCGAACAGTATCTTGAGCTTGGCCGCCAAATAATGCAAAAGGACTTAAAGGCCAGCGGCAAGGAATATAACGAAAAGGACTATGTCCCCCTTCTCGGCAAATACAAAGTTGATACTGTTGAAGACTTAATCGCGGGCGTGGGCGAAGGCATTTATACTGCTCACGAAATCATCATCCAGATTCATCCCGATATGAAATCGACGATGAGCACCATTATGGAAAGCTTCAAAAAGCGTACCACCCGCATTAAGAAAAAGCCGGCAGGCCGCCTTCAGATAAAGGGACTTATTCCCAACATGGCAATATATTTTGCCGGCTGTTGCCACCCCGTCCCCGGGGATAGAATCGTCGGCATTATCACCACCGGTAAAGGCGTAACCATTCACAATCTTGCCTGCAAAACTTTGGAAAAATTCGCCGCCGAGCCCGAGCGCTGGATTGACATTGACTGGAACGACGACTTAACGCAAGCAGAAACGGAAAACGAAGAAAAGACTTACACCGCTCGCCTTAACATTGTTCTTTTGGATAAACCCGGAGCGCTGGGACTTTTATCCACCACCGTTGCCAAAGCCAAAAGCAACATTTGCAATGTAAACACTGTCAATCGCTCTTTCGGCTTTTTAGAGTTATTGGTGGATCTAGAAGTCAAAAACGCCGAGCATTTAGAAAATGTTATTGATATGCTCCGCACCTGCCCTGTAATCAATTCGGTGAAACGCATATGATAATCGGTATAGGTAACGACTACATTGACATAAGGCGTATTGAAAGCGCGATGGAGCGTTTCGGCTCTGCCTTCATCAATCGCATTTTCACAAAAAAGGAACAGGAAAAAGCGGCATCTCGTGGCGAATCATTAAAGCTCAAAGCCGCGACCTATGCCAAACGCTGGGCAGCGAAAGAGGCCTTTTCCAAAGCCTTGGGAACGGGAATGCGCGGCATCGGTTGGCAAGATATTGAAATCACCAACCTCGAATCCGGCAAGCCCGTTATCACGGTTTTCGGATCCGCTAAAGCGAAACTTGCCGAGCTTACTCCGAAAGATAAAACCGTATCCATAAATGTCACCCTTACCGACGACTACCCGAAAGCCAGCGCCGTAGTCATAATTTCCGCTGACTAAAACATCCTAATTCTTAATTGCTAATTTGCGCTTTGCTTGTTATACTCCAAAGCAAAATCTTATCTTTTATAAGGGCGAACGAATGAAAAACTTATTTTTTAGCGCTGCTGTCGGGACAGTTATTTTTCTTTCCGGGTGCACATATAACGACATTTACGAGCCATGGTTTGACGAGGATAAACCCCTTTACGAAGAGGATTTAAGACCATCTTTTATGAAAGAAGAAATGCCCGCCGTGGCGACACCTGCAAAAGATGAAACCGCCGCAGAGCCCACGGATGCTACGGGGCCTGAGGCGCCCGAGGCAGCTACCGCTCCTCACACCGCCGCCACAACCGATAGTAGCGATGAACCTCAACTTGAACTGATTGACATATCAACCGGGAAAACCGTGACGCAAAGCGCCGATACCACCAACATAATCACCACTCGCGAAGCCGAATATGTTGAGATTCCTCTGCTGGTAGTAAGTGACAGCGCTCCTTCCCTTCCCTTAAAGCAGCCCCAGATTTTAGGCTCGTCCGTATCTTTCATGTCTGCACATATTCCTTACGCCAAAGGCTCATCTAAACTGGACGCAAGGGATATGGCAAACATCAAAGAGACTATAGAGATTTGTGAAGAATACGGGTGCATTTTAAAAGTAATTCCTTACGCCTCGGACAAGAACCGCGACCCTCAAACGCTGTCTGACAAGCGTGCCCAAGTAATCAAAGACACCCTTATCAAAAGCGGCATTGACGACGAACGCATCAACATTGAACCGATGCGCTCGGACGGTGACTATGCGGAAATATACATAGAATACTAGCATGGCAGAACTGTTTGGGGAAAATATCAAGTCTTTAAACTCCTTAAACTGGAAAATAAAGCCGTGTGATGATAACGCAGTATCCGCCATCGCCTTAGCCGAGGACATCCCCGAAATTGTCGCGCGCCTTATGGTTACAAGGGGAATAACCACATCCACCGCACACGACTTCTTATACGCCACGCTAAAAAGCAATCTCCCCGATCCCGACATTTTAAAGGACTGCAAGAAAGCCGCCGAAAAAGTCGCTGCCTTCATCAAAGCCAAAAAGACCATAGGCATTTTTGGGGACTACGATGTTGACGGCGCCACTTCAACCTCTCTGCTTTACCTTTTCTTTAAGGATATAGGAACAAACTGCCTTTTTCATGTCCCCGAAAGAAGCGAAGGCTACGGACCCAACACCCCCGCGCTTGATAAACTGCTGGAGGACGGGGCCGATTTAATCATCACCGTTGACTGCGGCACATCGGCTGACGAACCTTTAAACCGCATCGGCAAAAAAGGCATACCCGTCATCGTCATTGACCACCACGAGCCTGATCCCGCGCACTCACCGGAAGTATTCGCCCTGATAAACCCCAAGCGCATAGACGAAAGCATCACCCACCCCTGTCGCAAAATGGCAGCGGTCGGAGTCGCCTTTATGTTCATAATATCGCTGAACCGCACTCTGCGCGAAATGGGCTTTTATGAAAACAAACCCGAGCCGAACTTAAGTAAATGGCTGGACATAGTCGCTCTTGGCACCGTATGCGATGTTGTTGATTTAAACGGCGTCAACCGCCTGCTGGTTAAAAGCGGATTAAAGGTCCTTGCCAAGCGCACCAACATCGGGCTGCGCGCTTTGATTGATGCGGCAGAAATCAAAACTCCGCCCTCGGTATACCACATGGGCTTTGTCCTAGGCCCCAGAATCAATGCCGGAGGTCGCATAGGCTCTTCCGAACTCGGCGTAAAGCTCCTAACCACCACCAGCGAAGACGAAGCCAAAGAGATTGCCCTTGAAATGTGCGAGATGAACGCCGAGCGCCAACAAATGGAAGCGTATATTCTGACCGAGGCCATAGAACAAATTGAAAGGAATCCCGAACCCTCGCCCATCGCCTTCGCCTTTGGCAAAAGCTGGCACGCCGGAGTAATCGGCATAGTCGCCGGTAGATTAAAAGAACGCTATCACCTGCCCTCTTTTGTGATTGGCTACGACGAAACCGACCCCGAACTTGCACACGGTTCATGCCGCTCTATCCACGGAGTCGACATCGGCAGCACAATTATGGACGCCCTTGCCCACGGCATAATTACAAAGGGAGGCGGGCACACCATGGCGGCGGGCTTCTCTCTCACGATAGAAAACATCGACAAGGCGAAAGAGTTCTTCACCAACCACATTTTATCTCAAATCAACCGCCAAGACACACTTCTTGAATCAACACTTGAACTTGACGGATTGCTGGATATAGGCGCACTGGAGAACGGCCTGATAGACAAGTTATCTCTGCTTGAACCTTATGGCGAAGGCAACCCCGAGCCCATTTTTGCCATAAAGAATGTAAACCTTTTCTTCCTTGGCATAAGAGGACAAGGACACATTGCCTGCAACATCTCCTCGCTTAGCGGTAAAACCGTAAAAGGCATTGCCTTTCGCGCCGCCGACACCCTTCTCGGCAAAAGCATAATGGAATCCCGCGGCGAACCCTTTCACATTGCCGGTCGCCTTCATGCGAATGAATGGCAAGGGCGTAAATCCGTCGAATTCACAATAATTGATGCTATCCGCGCTTGACAATTAAAGAATGATTAACTAACCTGTCCCTGCTATTATACAGGGGGATAAAATTGACAGAGAAGGTGCTTTTCATAGTCGATATGCAAAACGACTTTGTGCTTCCTGACGGGAAGCTGACCGCCTTCAAAGAAGACCCCGCGAAATCCTCTCTTTTCATTGGCAAAGCGCAAACTTTTTTAGACGCCGTTACTCCGAGTATGTTTGACAGGATAGTCGCAACTTTTGATACCCACCACTCGGAAACCTACTCCTCTACCATCGAGTCTGATGAGTTCGTCGGACATTGTTTCTTCGGCACCAAGGGCTGGGAAAGCCCTTTAATCTTTCCTAAAAACATTCCTACCGAAAGGCTCTACAAGCACGGATTTAACATTTGGGACGAAAGCAATTACAAATTACTATCCGCTGACTGCAAGGAAAAGCACATATTTCTCATGGGCGTCGCAACCGACTACTGCGTCAAATACGCCATGGAAGGCTTTTTGCAAAAAGGCGCAAAAGTCACGGTATTTTCAGATATGGTACAAGAACTTTTTACCCCTCTTGACACCCTTGTCGCTGATGCGAAATACGCACCTTACAGGGACAACGGGCGGCTTGAGACGATTTTAGGCACAACTTTTTTGAGAACTTTCAACCCAACTTTAGAAAAAGCGAAAAAATGACTATCCTTACTTTTACCAAAATCTCTCCCGAAGAAGTCCATCAAAAACGTGAAGAATACCTGCAAATAAGGCCCCTCTACATTCAGCATTTGGCACAGTCAGGCAAGCTGGATTGGCTCCCGCCTAAAGAGCTTTCCAAGGCAAAGGAAAAAGGAGAGTTTCGCATAGCCAGCATATCCATTCATCATTTAGTTCCCTTATCTATGGGGGGAACAAATGACTTTACCAACATGATGCCGCTACCTTACTGGTCACACAACCGCATTCATTTTGAATACGATCAGCTGACCAGAAATCTGCAAGTAGGTGAAAGTATACAAGTTGAAGACCTGTCGGAAAAATACAAAAATCATCGGTTTATCTACATAAAGGGCAAAAAAGCAAAGAAAGGACCTCCTTTTGTTTTTACTATACCCCAAAACTCTTCTGTAACCGAGAGCTCCGAGTTCAATAACTTATCCACGCAACCTAACGGCGATAATCTGTTGTATTTACAGCCCAAAAACCGCAATACTCCGCTCAGCGAAGACGATCTTTACATTGATGCCGATACTATTGCTTCAGCATTTTGGTTTGACAACCACGGCAATATAAGGCTTAAGAGCAATCCCGAGTATACCAAGAGAGCGGTTGCCGAAATGAGCCGCATCGGTATAGATGTTGATAAATTTTATTCAATGAGAGGTGATAGGCATCGCGCGCCTTACTTCTTCTTAAAAACGAATAATGAAGAAAAGAAAATCATTCAAAGAATACAAAAGACGCTTTTGCGCACTCGATCTGATGAGATATTTGGAGAAGTTTTGAATTATTTCATCATTGACGGTGATTACTCGCTTGTGTTGAGAAAACAGGTAAATGCCAACGAGACAAGGGATATTCTTGAGACCTTAAGCTCGCTCGGCTTTACAGGTGAGCGCGTAGGCAAACGTTTTATACCAAAAGACGAAGCTAGCCTTGACCTTGCTCAAAGCATTTACGAATTTGCCGTCAAAACCGGTAGAATGCAAAAGAGACTTCCTTTGTCTGCCTTGATGATAAAAGCGCTTACCGTCACCGACAAGTCCGAAACATTTACTTTGTAATATTTAAAATGGCGACCCTAATGGGAGTCGAACCCATGTTACCGCCGTGAAAGGGCGATGTCCTAGGCCTCTAGACGATAGGGTCATCAGAAAGGCTTCTTCATACGAAGGAGTGCATAATTACATTAAAAGCAACCTTTTCGCAAGCAATTTTTTTATAAATAAGGCTATTTTCTGCTAAACGGGCAACGCCGGCGGCATTTGTTCGCGTTTAAAAGCCATTTTTTCGTATCGCTCAAAGACCCAGTTTACAATGTCTTGCCCGAACTTTTCCGCCAACTTTGCTTTGCTAAGCCCGCCATCTCTGCCTTTCAAAATAGCATCTAACACATCATAAGGAGGAAGAATATCCTGATCCCTCTGCCCTATCGCCAACTCGGCACTGGGCGCACGAGAAAGCACTTCATCGGGGAAAACCTTTTTAACTCCGTTACGCCACTTTGCCAAAGCATACACATCGGTCTTATAGACATTCCCAATCGGCTCAAGCCCTCCGCAGGTATCCCCGTAAAGGGTGCAATACCCCATATCCGCCTCGGACTTATTTCCGCACGCCAGCACCAACGCCCCGAACTGATTTGAAAAGGTCATCAAAGTAAGCCCCCTGATTCTGGCCTGCAAGTTCTCTCCCGCCACTTGATTAAGCGAGAGATTTTGGAACAATCCGTAAAACTCTCCTCTGGCTTTCTCCAGCAAAGGTTCTATGGAAAACTCTTGATAACCAAAGGACAGCGTCTTTGCCATTTTTCGCGTTATATCAAGGCTAAGGGCGGAGGTATTACTACTCGGCATAGTAATACAGTTGACCTTATCGGCACCCAAAGCATCAACCGCCAGCACTGCCACCACCGCCGAATCAATCCCGCCGGAAAGTCCCATAACCACCTTATCAAAGCCGTTATCCTTGCAATAGCCGCCAAGTCCCGCAACCAACTTTTCCCATAACTTCTGCATTTTCATTCCTTTAATTCAAAGCGTTAAAACAAACCACCGACCATGCGGGAGCAGTATATTTTTCATAAACATCACCGCCGAAATTACCGTCTTTATTTTTAGCCGTATCAAAAACCAAGCGCCAAGTTTTCCATCTGCCTTTAGCATCGGGGAGCACTGGCAACTTCCATTCAATCTCGGCATCGAAAGCATTAAAAATAACAAACAGAGCAACATTTTCGCCTGTAATTGAGCATGATATTGCTCTTGAAAAATCCTCTGACCAATTTTCCAAACTAAGTTCCTTTGCGTCGGGACGAAAAGCCTTAAACTCGCCCTTATCAAAGATATTATTTTCTTTTCTGAAGTGGATTAAAGCCGCTATAAACTTCCAAAAATCCTGCGCTCTTTCATCTCTGTTCCAAGAAAGCCAAGCAAGCTCGTTATCTTGACAATAAGTATTATTATTCCCGTTTTTACTCCGCGCCATCTCATCACCGGACAGGACCATCGGCGTCCCCGCAGAAAGCATCAATGTCGCCATCAAAGATCGCATTCTTTGCTTACGCAAAGTGCGAATGGCTTCATCATCGGTTTCGCCTTCGACTCCGGTATTCCAGCTCCAGTTATTATTAGTGCCGTCATGATTATCTTCCCCGTTAGCAAAATTGCACTTATGATCATAGCTCACCAAATCATAAAGGCAAAATCCGTCATGAGCGGTTACAAAATTGATACTGCGGGACTTCGGTCTATCCTTAAAGATATCTTTAGAGCCGAAGACGCGCTTTACAAAATCGGCAATCATACCTTTATCGCCGCGCCAAAATCTCCTTACCGTATCTCGGTACTTATCATTCCACTCGGCAAATGGAGCAGGGAACCAACCGAGCCGATATCCCTCAGGTCCTAAATCCCACGGCTCCGCAATCAGTTTTAGCTTTTGCAAAGACTTATTCTCGGCGATTGCCTTTAAGAACTTTGCATCTTTTGTCACATACCTTTCCCCGCGACACATCTCGGTTGCCAAATCAAACCTGAAACCGTCAACATGCATTTCATCTGCCCAGTAGGAAAGCGCATCCATAACCAGCTTTACAACCGCATCATCATTAAGGTTAAAGCTGGCACCGCACCCTGTATCATCAATATAATTCATCGGGTTTTGAGGATCAGGCTTGTAATAAGTTTCGTTATCAAGCCCTTTATACGCAAGCGTAGGTCCATAAGCATTCCCTTCGGTGGTGTGATTAAAGACGACATCTAAAATCACCTCCAGCCCTTCCTTATGCAGCTCTTTAACCATGCGCTTGAACTCGCCGATATCCCCCGAAACTAAATAAGCATTATGAGGAGCAAAAAAGCAAAGCGGCTCATACCCCCACAAATTAGCAAGGTTTTTAGAAAGTAATATACTGTTGGTAAAGAAGTTTTGCGAAGGCATCAACTCAAGCGTAGTAACGCCCAAATCCTTAAAATACTTTATCATCGCAGGCGAGGACAGCCCCAAGAACTTCCCCCGATAAGCAAGCGGAACCTCTGGGCATAAAGCGGTTACGGCTTTGACATTTACCTCATAAATTATCGTATCGGAAAAAGGAACATCCGGCCTTTTATCATCGCCCCACTCAAACGCATCATCAACCACCTCTGCCTTTGGCATAAACGGGGCACTGTCCGAGCTTGAAAACGAAAGCAGGCTCACCGGTTCTTTGAGATTATAAGCGTGCATATCGTTATGCCAGACGCAATCGCCTTTTACCGACTTTGCATAAGGGTCCAGCAATAGTTTATTTGGGTTAAACTTCTTTCCCACATAAGGCTCATAAGAACCATAAGCCCTATAGCCGTAAAGCTGCCCCGCTTTTATCCCTTTGACAAAGATATGCCAGACATTTCCGGTTTTAGTCTCAACAGGCAAGACCGTTTCCTTACTTCCCGTTTCATCAAAAAGGCAAAGCTCCATCCTTGTGGCATTTTTAGAATAAACCGCAAAGTTCACCCCGCCATTTTTAAGGGTCGCCCCCAATGGCTCCGCCGCGCCTTTTTCTACCTCAAAAACCACAGTCTCACTTGCCATTTTCCCCTCTTACAGGCTTTAAAATCACCGTAGCGAGCGGAGGAATGTTTATCATAATAGATGACTTTTTGTAATTCCAGCCTTCCTCTCGTCCGGAGACTTTACCGATATGCCACATGTCGCTTCCGCCATACTTTTTATCATCGGAATTAAAGACTTCTATATAGTCGCACTTTTCGGGCACCCCCAGTAAATAGTCGCGCCTTACCACCGGCGTAAAGTTGCTTATTGCCACGACAAAGTCATCGTGCTTCTTATTCCAGCGTATAAAGGAAAACACCGAAGCTTCGCCGTCATTCATATTTATCCACTCGAAGCCTTTAGGAGTAAAATCGTCCTCATAAAGAGCAGGCGTATTTTTATACACCTCGTTCAAATCCTTAATGGTTTTTTGCACACCTTTGTGATATTCGTTATCAAGCAAATGCCAAGACAAACTGCCCCAAAAAGCCCACTCTTGCCCTTGCGCGAACTCGCCGCCCATAAACAAAAGTTTCTTTCCCGGATGAGTATACATAAAGCCGTAATAAGCGCGCAAATTAGCAAACTTTTGCCAACAATCCCCGGGCATTTTACCGATAAGCGAACCTTTCATATGCACCACTTCATCATGCGACAAAGGCAAAACAAAGTTCTCGTTAAAAGCATAAATAAGCCCGAAAGTCATCTTGTCATGCTCAAACTTGCGATATATGGGATCCTTGCTCATATAGTATAAAGTGTCATGCATCCAGCCCATATTCCACTTATACCCGAATCCCAGCCCGCCGATATATGTGGGCTTTGACACCATACTCCACGCCGTAGACTCCTCGGCAATAGTCGTAAAGCCTTTGTTCTCACCGAAAACCAACTCATTAACGCGGCGCAAGAAATATATTGCCTCAACATTCTCACGCCCGCCATATTTGTTTTTAAGCCACTCGCCGTCCTTGCGGTCGTAATCAAGATACAGCATAGACGCCACCGCATCGACTCTCAGCCCGTCAATATGATATTCGTTGAGCCAAAACAAAGCATTAGAGACTAAAAAGTTATTCACTTCGTTTTTGCCGAAGTTATAAATCTTTGTTCCCCAGCCTTTATGCTCGCCCTTTCTTGCGTCCTGATGTTCGTATAACGCTGTCCCGTCAAAGTTCGCCAAACCGTGAGAATCCTTAGGGAAATGCCCCGGCACCCAATCAATAATAACGGCAATCCCCGCTTGATGGAAACAATCAATCAGGTATTTAAAATCATCGGGCGTCCCGTATCTGGAAGTCGGCGCATACATACCGATAACCTGATATCCCCACGAACCGTCAAAAGGAAACTCGGACACAGGCATAAACTCAACATGAGTATAACCAAGCTCCTTAACATACGGCACCAATTCTTTGGCAAGCTCGCGATAAGTAAGGAAGCGGTTGCCCTCAATGGAATTACGCCGCCAAGACCCTAAATGCACCTCATAAGTTGCCATAGGTTTATCCAGAGCATTTTTTGCCTTACGAGTTTTAACGAACTCCGCATCGTTCCACTTATACTTTTTTATATCATAGACAATGGACGCAGTATTAGGACGCACTTCGGCATAAAAGCCGAAAGGATCCGCTTTCAAAGGAAGCAAGTTCCCTTTGTTGTCCAGAAGTTCATACTTATAAATCTCGCCCTCGCCTATATCGGGAATAAATATCTCCCATATTCCGCTACCGCCCCTGGGACGCATAACCCCCCTGCGCCCGTCCCAAGTATTAAAGTTCCCGACCACACTCACACGGTAAGCATTAGGCGCCCACACCGCAAAGCTGACGCCTTTAACCCCTTGATGAGTAATGATATGCGCACCCATTTTCTCATACGCCTTGATGTAAGAACCTTCGCAGTAATAATAAATATCCTGCTCACCGAGAACCGGTAAAAAGCGATATATATCTTGCGCTTCGTATTTAGACCAACCCAAATCAATCAAGAACTTATAAGAGAAAAAATCTTCTCGTTCGGGAAACTCCGCTTGAAATATTCCGCCTTCGTTAATCTTCTCCATCTCGCAAAGAACTTCGCCTTTGTCATCAAGGACAAAGACCTTCTGCGCTTGCGGTTGCACGGTGCGAATAAAGATACCGCCATCTTTCCCTTCGTGCATACCCAGCACCGAAAAAGGATCGCCATAACCTTTTGTCACCAACAGATTTTCTATTTTTTTGCTTAATTTGTTAAGCATAGCAGGTCCCTATAATCAAAATCATTTGCACTGAATATGGTTATAGCAAATTATAAACTTTTTCAAAACCTCTATTTTAGGTTGCCTGTCCCTGCGTTAATTTTTATATAGCCGGCTAATTATCCCCGGCCTTGCTGGCAAGATAGGCTTCCAAGAACCTGTCAATATCACCATCAAGCACGCCTTTTGTGTCCGAAGTTTCTTCTTCGGTGCGCAAGTCCTTCACCATTTGATAAGGCTGCAAAACATACGACCGTATCTGATGTCCCCAGCCGATATCTGACTTTGCCGCCTCAACTGCCTCGGACTGCTCCTCACGCTTTCGCATTTCAAGTTCATACAAGCGAGCGCGAAGCATGCTCCAAGCCTCATCACGGTTTTGAAATTGCGAGCGCTGCGATTGCGACTGCACGACAATACCGGTAGGTATATGCGTAATCCGAACGGCGCTGTCCGTCTTGTTAATATGCTGTCCGCCGGCACCGGAAGCGCGATAAGTATCAATGCGGCAATCCTTTTCGTTTATCTCAACTTTGATAGTCTCATCAATGACGGGATACACCCAAACCGAAGCAAAACTTGTGTGCCGTCTGGAATTAGCATCAAAAGGCGAAATGCGTACCAACCTATGCACTCCGCTTTCACTTTTAAGCCAACCGTAAGCATTATGTCCCGATATTTTTATCGTAACGGATTTTATGCCGGCTTCCTCACCTTCGCTTTCTTCCATAAACTCGGTCTTAAAGCCGCGCCGCTCCGCCCATCTTAAATACATGCGCAAAAGCATATCCGCCCAGTCTTGCGCCTCGGTTCCGCCGGACCCCGCATGTATCTCCAAAAAGCAATCTTTGCCATCCGCCTCACCGGAAAGAAGCGCCAAAAGCTCTTGCCTTTTCACCTCACCCTTAAGCTCGCCCAAAGCTTTTTCCGCATCGGCAACAAAAGTCTCCTCGCCAGCTTCCTCACCCATTTGCGCCAATTCATAAGCATCGGAAAGTCGCCTTTCCAATGCAAAATACCCCGAAAGCGCCGCATCTAAATTATTGCGCTCACTCATTAACTTTTGCGCCTTGTCGGGATCGTCCCACAAATTGGTATCGGCGGTTAAAGTATTCAGTTCTTCCAGTCGATATTTAGCGTTATCGACATCAAAGATTCCTCCTCAGCAATTCCAAAGATTGCTTTATTTCCGTGACCAAGTTTTCAATTTCTGCTTTCATTATTTCCCTGTTTTTTCCTTGTTTTCTTTGTCAATATCAACACCCAAATCATACCAAAGTTCAGGGTGTTCCTCTTTTAACCCGTAAGGATCATGATGCACCAAGACTTCGGCATTAGGGAAAAGCTTCATAACCGCATCTTCGGCATTATCCCCTATCTTATGAGCCTTTGCCAAAGAAGGACTCGCGTCAATCTCCACATGACATTGCACAAAAAGTTTATCTCCGGACGAACGCGTCCGCACATCATGCACACCTTTCACACCTTTGGTTTTAAGTATAACATCGACGATTTTCGCCCTATCCTCATCGGGCAATTCCGCATCTGTGAGCATCATCAAAGAATCCTTAAATATCGCCACGGAAGTATGCATAAGATAAACTGCTATCAAAAGCGCAAAAATAATATCAACATAATAAAAATTAAAATACTTGGCGACCAACAACGACACGATGACGCTGAAGTTAATCATCAAGTCACCCGTGTAATGAGCCTTATCCGCGGCGATAGCAACCGACTTTGTTTTCTTGACCACATACGCCTGCACAAGTATCAAAAATCCGGTCATCACAATAGAAAAGAGCATCACGCCGACACCGACGCCGATATAATCTATCTCGTATCCCTTCCCGAGTTTTCCCAAAGATGCCACCATAAGGAAGAGACCCGACCCGAACACAAAGGTCGACTGCCCGATACCTGCAAGCGGCTCAAACTTACCGTGCCCGAACCGATGATTCCTATCGGCAGGCAAAGTCGCCTGACGCACCGATAACATATTGACCAGCGAGGCAAGCAAATCCAAACAGGAATCCACCACCGTGGCCAGCATTGCCATCGACCCCGTCAAAACAAAAGCAACCACCTTTGCAAGTATAAGGAAAAAGGCAACCAGCACCGACGCATAAGTAGCAAAGCGCATAAGCTTTTGCCTCCTTACTCCGGACCTTACAACCCTGTTTTTTTTGCTTTTTTTGACCATCTCCAACCGCCCGAATTGCAATACATAACTATCGGCAGGGTATATTATTTTGGTGCTATTGAAAAGATGAAAGTTACACCCTACAATAATTCTTAAAACCAAAGGAGATTAAGACAATGACCGATCCTTATGCGACATTGGAAGTAAGTAAAACCGCAAGCGCGGACGAAATAAAAAAGGCGTACCGTAAACTCGCGCGCAAGCTCCACCCCGATGTCAACCACGATGACCCCAAAGCGGCCGATAAGTTCAAAGAAGTAACCGCCGCTTATGAACTTCTTTCCGACCCCGCAAAACGCATTCGCTTTGACAGAGGAGAAATAGACGCAAACGGCAACGAACGAGCAGGCTTTGGCTTTAACCCGAATGCCGGCGGCGGTGCGCATTGGCAAAGCACCGGAGGTTTCGGCGGCGCAAGCGGGGCATCTTTTGACTTTAGCGACCTTTTCGGTGGCGGTATGGGCGGCATGGGTGGAGACACCGGCGGTTTTAGTTTTAGTGACTTATTCGGTGGCAGAATGGGTAGAAACAGAAGCCGCGGCCCCATGAAGCAAAAAGGCGCGGACATAAAATACACCATGCAAGTTGATTTTCTCGACTCTGCCCTTGGCGCCACCAAAGAAGTAGGCCTTGCGGGAGGAAAGATTATCAAGGTAAAAATCCCCGCCGGCACCGACGACGGCACCACCTTGCGCCTTAAAGGACAGGGTGAGGACGGATTCGGAGGTGCTCCGGCAGGCGATGCCTATGTCAAAATATCGGTAAGGAAGCACAAGTTTTTCACTCGTGACGGATTGGATATAATCGCCAACATTCCCATCACCATAAAAGAGGCTGTTGAAGGTGGAAAAATCACCGTCCCCACCCTTGACGGACAAGTCTCGGTCACCGTTCCCGCGAACTCCAACACCGGCAGTTTCCTGCGCCTTCGCGGTAAAGGCATAAGCAAGAACGGCAAAAAAGGCGACGAGCTTTTAAAGCTTTACATCACCCTTCCGACAAACCCTGAC
>CACZRW010000108.1 GCA_902783675.1 uncultured Pseudomonadota bacterium
TATTTTTCTCGCTGAGGAAAGTGCAAAGAAATATGCCGAGCATTCCTCATGCTACGATAATTTATAATCCCAAAACCGATGAGGTCGAGCAAATAAGAGGCAAAGGCGATAAGAACCTGTCGCTTCGTTATGTAAAGAAAACGCGGGAGTTCTTGCGTGAGTTTTTAGATGAAGATGATTTGGCAAACACCCTCAAAATAAGGGAAAATCAAAAGATTTGCTTGGGATATGTGCGCGATGCTGACGGTGACATGATTGATTTGTTTGGAGATCTTCGCGAAGTTACTATACCCGATCTTGGAATTGATGGATCGGATATTCCTTATATCCATGAAATTAAAGCTATCCATGAGCTTAATGTGTTAAGGACTTTAACGGCAAGGGATATTGAGCAAGCGCAGAAAATAGATATTCATAATTTGTATTTACATAACATAAACAATCTTCCGGCAATCGCAGACTTCAGCGGATATGATACGGTTAAGGAGTTCGGGCTTTACGGGGTGATGGCGTTTGATACCAAGCAGATAAAACTGCCTAAGAATATTGAAAAGTTCGTATCGTATTCTTTCTTTGAAAACATAACTGCTTCTAATGCAACAAAGAAGTTTGTGCCTCATCATTGGAATGTGGATTTGCAGAAACATAAAAAATTAAAAAGCGTGGTTTTGGATATTTCCGAGCCGATAAAACTTCCCGCCTCTCTTGAGGAAATTGATGATCTCGGGCTTAATTTTAATGTGGATTTTTCAAGATATAAAAATCTTAAAAAAGTATCAGCTCACGAGATTGATTTTGATAAACTGCCCGAGAAAATCCAAAGTGTAAAAACTCAAAGGTGGAAGGGCGGCGATGCCGATTTTACGCGCTTTACGGAGCTAAAAACTCTTAAGCTCGGGCAAAATGCCGAGGCGATAACTTCGCTAAAATTGCCGATTCATATTAAGGATTTAGAGTTTAGAGGTTCAAGTTTTGATTCAAGTTTCGGTGAGGTTTTGGATTTGAGTTGTTTTCCTGAATTAGAGGAGATTAAGATTAATCTTTCCGGCTATAAGGAAAATCCGATAAAGGAAATTAAGCTGCCGGTAAATATCAAAAAAGTGGAAATCGGCTACGGCACAAAAATCGAAAAAATTGATATGCGAGCGGTGAAAAATAAATCCGGCGTTGTAATTGAAGGTGCAGATAATGCCGAGAAACTTTTTGATTATAAGTTGGCGCAAAGGGCGATAAATAGCAGAGAAATGTAATTTTTGCTTGTGTATTGGCGGGAAAATACTATACTCCCGCCCTTGATTTTTAAGAAAAAAGGATAAGAAAAGTGACTAAAGAAATACGAAATGTCGCGATTATTGCGCATGTTGACCATGGCAAGACGACCTTGGTGGACGCACTTTTGAAGCAAAGCGGCATATTCAGAGATAATCAGGTGGTGACCGAATGCGTCATGGATTCCGGCGATTTGGAAAGAGAGCGCGGAATTACCATTTTGGCTAAATGCACTTCGGTTGAACATGGTGATATTCGCATAAATATCGTGGATACTCCGGGCCATGCCGACTTCGGCGGTGAGGTTGAGCGCATTCTTTCCATGGTTGACGGGGCAATTCTTTTGGTCGATTCCGCAGAAGGGCCTTTACCGCAAACAAAGTTCGTTTTGGGCAAGGCGTTAAAGCGCGGGCTTCGTCCGATTGTTGTTATTAATAAAATTGATCGCTCGGACGCGCGTCCCGATGAGGTTTTGAACGAGATTTTTGACTTGTTCGTTATGCTGGGTGCCGATGAAAAGCAGCTGGACTTCCCTGTGCTTTACGCTTCAGGCAGGCAAGGCTGGGCGGTTAAAGATTTGGCAAAAGACGAACGCAAAGACATTATGCCGTTGTTTGATGAAATCATTGCTCATGTGCCTGCGCCCGATTGCAGCCCTGACGGAGATTTTTCCATGCTCGTTTCAACGCTGGAGATGGATAACTTTGTAGGGCGTATTCTTACGGGGCGCATTCAGTCGGGTTCGCTTAAAGTAAACTCTACGATTAAGGCCTTGGACATGAAGGGCAATGTCATTGAGCAGGCGAGAGTCTCCAAGATTATGGCTTTCCGCGGGCTTAAGCGCACGGGTATTGAAGAGGCGTTTGCCGGCGATATTGTTACCATTTCAGGTTTCACAAAGGCGACCGTGGCAGATACTTTGTGCGATTTAAGCGTTACCGAGCCGATACCTTCAACGCCGATTGATCCTCCTACGCTGGCGATGACCTTTGCGGTTAATGATTCGCCTCTGGCGGGCAGAGAAGGGACAAAGATTACTTCGCGTCTGATTGCCGATAGGCTTCATAAAGAGGCGGAAGGCAATGTCGCACTTACCATTTCAAATACGGATAGAATGGACGCTTTTCAAGTGGCAGGACGCGGCGAATTGCAGCTTGGTATTTTGATTGAAACAATGCGCCGCGAAGGGTTTGAGCTTTCCATTTCCCGCCCCAGAGTGCTGTTCCATGAAGGCGAAAACGGCGAAAAACTTGAGCCTATTGAGGAAGTGGTGATTGATGTGGACGAGGCCTATTCCGGCGTAGTAGTTGAGAAGATGAGCCTTCGCAAAGCCGAACTTACGGAAATGCGTCCTTCGGGTGGCGGAAAAAACAGGCTGGTGTTTCTTGCTCCTTCGCGCGGGCTTATCGGGTATCATTCCGAGTTTTTGACCGATACTTGCGGAACGGGCGTAATGAACCGCCTTTTCCACGGATATGCTCCTTATAAAGGGGCGATTGAAGGGCGGCGTAACGGCGTGCTCATTTCAACCGATGACGGCAAGGCAGTTCCTTATGCTTTATGGAAAATTGAAGAGCGCGGCATTTTGTTTATTCCACCCGGAGTGCCTGTCTATACGGGAATGATTATCGGCGAATATGCAAAAGGCGGCGATTTGGAAGTTAATCCCGTTAAGGAAAAGCATCTTACCAACATCAGAGCCGCAGGAAAGGACGATAATGTGTTACTTTCTCCGCCTCGCAAGATGAGCTTGGAAGAAGCAATTTCTTATATCGCAGATGATGAGTTGGTTGAGGTTACTCCCGAAAGTATTCGTTTGCGCAAAGAAATACTCGATTCGAATCTTCGTAAAAGAGCGGAAAAAAGAAGAGAGGAATAAGAGCAAGGGCGCTTTTATCAGCTCTTTTTTCCCTTAAATAACCGATTCAAGAGTGTGCCCGAGGCGCAGGATTTGCTCTGCTTCGCGAGTCGGGGTGCCGTCAGCTTGATGCAGGACTAAGCCCGGCATTAAAGATACGCGAGTGCGCGAGTTCTTTACGGCGGTGATAATGATGCGCGAGGCGGGTTTGCCTTGCATCGGGTAAAGCGGGTATATGGCTATTCCCCCTAATCTTCCTTGCAAAAGCGTTATAATGTCGTCAAGGCGTTCCGCTTTATGGATAAGTGCCAAAGTTCCCTTTGGCTTTAGCCTTTTTATGCAAAAATCAATCCATGTCTCAAGATTGGCGGTGGTGGACTCGTGGTTGGCTATAGCTTTGTTCTTTGTGGGGGATTGCGGTTTTTCGGTAGCATATGGCGGATTCGTTATTACAAAATCAAAGGCCTTGTCCTTTATTTCTTTCGTCGGATTCGCTATGTCGCAAAGTATGAAGTTAACGCTTGCTTCGTGGTGATTTAGTGCAGCATTTTCTTTCGCCAGAGCAAAGGACTCGGGCTGGATTTCCAATCCGGTAATGGCGGCGTCGGGGGTGCGATAGGCAAGGCAAAAGGATACGATGCCCGTTCCCGCCCCTACATCCAACACCGTTTGCCCCGCTTTCGGAGATATGGCGGACGAAAGCAAAACCGAGTCGCTCGTGGCGCGGTAACCTTTCTCGGATTGTTTTAATTTTACTTTGCCGCCTAAAAAATCGTCTATGGTAAAGCTATCTTTCATACTCGCAGTTTTAATGATTAAATAAGATTTAGTAAATAAAATAGCGATGAAGTTTTAATGGGACTTGATAGGGCGAAGTTATGCGTTTTGGAATAGTGGCGTTTATTTCGGGTTTGGTGCTTGCTGCCTTCGGATTGGCAATGTTGCTGCCCGCCGTGGTTGACTTTTTCTATGAAGGACGGTCGGTAAAGGCCTTTTTGCAAGCAGCGGGATTTACGCTTTTTTTCGGATCTTTGCTTGCGGCATCGTCTTATAACCGCTGGCAAAATATATCTATAAAGGAAACTTTCCTTACCACTTCCTCGGTGTGGTTGGTGGTGGTGTGCTTTGCGGCGTTGCCGTTTTATTTAGCATTTGAGGAAATGAATTACGCAACGGCGTTCTTTGAAGCGATGAGCGGGCTTACTTCCACCGGCTCTACAGCTTTTACAGGGCTTGATGCGATGCCCAAAGGCGTACTTTTGTGGCGGGCTATGTTGCAATGGGTCGGCGGTATCGGAATTGTGATGATAGCGATTGTTCTACTGCCTATGCTTCGAGTCGGCGGAATGCAAATGTTCTTAACCGAGTCGTCATCTAAGATTGAGGGTAAAACTATTCCCAGACTTACGCAGATTATAGAGTTTATCCTTTTGATTTATATATCTTTTTCGGCATTGTGCGTGGTGGTGCTTTATGCTGCGGGCATGGATATTTTTGACGCAGTCGCTCATGCGATGACATGTGTGTCTACGGGAGGATTTTCAACGCATGATGCCTCTATAGCTTACTTTAATTCACCTTTGATAGATTGGATTCTTATCGCATTTATGATTATCGGGGCTTTGCCGTTTATTGCCTATTACTACATCGTAACGGGGACGGTGCGCCGTTTTACGGGCGATACTCAGATAAAAACATTCCTTTTCCTTATAATAATAGTGGCGCTGGTGCTTTCTTTGTGGCTTATCGTCGAGGAAGGCAGTATGGATGTTGAGCCGACTATTCGTAAAGCAGCGTTCTCGGTGGTGTCAATCGTGACTACGACGGGGTATGTCTTGGACGACTATGCCGCTTGGGGTGTATTTGCCTTGATGATATTCTTTTTCCTTACTTTTGTGGGAGGTTGCTCGGGCTCATCTTCCGGAGGATGCAAAATATTCAGGTTCAATATCTTGGCGGGGAATGTCGCAAGGTATCTTAAGAATATGATTTATCCTCACGGCGTTTTTACAATCAGGTATAATGGTTCATCGGTAAGCGATGATGTGGTGAGGGGCGTGGTCGTCTTTATGACTATATTTGTGCTGGCGTTGGTTCTGCTCACTTTGGCGTTGGCGTTTATAGGGCTTGATTTTATGACGGCGCTTACGGGAGCGCTTGCTTCGCTTACCAATGTAGGCCCGGGATTTGGCAGTGTCATCGGTCCGGAAGGAAGCTTTGCTACTTTACCCGATTCCGCAAAGTGGCTTTTGTCCGCGGGAATGATGCTGGGAAGGCTTGAGTTCACCACAGTTACGGTGCTGTTCGTGCCGTTCATATGGCGTGAGAACTAATACTGATTACGCTGGCTATGCTGATTAGTGCAAAGTGACAAGATGCATGTCGCTGTCAACGATCATGGCTTCGGCGATATAGCGATTCGGAGCGGAACCAATCATAGCACCGTCAAGGGTATGCACCGCCCACATAGGCTCGTTATTGACGATAGTTTGCTTTACATAAGCGGGAAGCCCAATCATAGACAGGGAGTTTTCATATTCTTGGACATCGTTAAAGTCATCGTTGAAGCTTAGCATTTTTATTTTTTAACCCTTTTGGCTTATCCAAATCGTTGATAGCAATGCGGGTTATTCTAGCTTCTAATTTTTTTCTTTCAAGCGAAATTGTTAACAAACCCTTAACGAGAGTTGCTCCCTTTATTTCCATACCGTCGGCAAGCACAAACACGCGCTGGAATTGGCGGAAAGCTATGCCTTTGTAGATGTATTTCCTTTGTTTTTCGGGCTCGGTTTGGGTGTGCTTGCCTTTGATAACGAGCTTGCCGTTTTCCAAGGTTATGGAAAGGTCCTCTTCGGAAAAGCCGGCGACCGCCAAGATGATGTTCGTCTTTGTATCGCTCACTTGCTCTATGTCGTAAGGAGGATAGCCTTCCGACGATGCTTTGGCCACTTGGTCAATCATGCGTTCAATGTTCTCAAAGCCCAGCATCAGAGGGTTGTTAAAAGTATCCAAGTTCGCCATTTTTTGCTCCTTTTAAGCTATAAGTCCACCGTTTAGTATAATAGATGGTATTCGCGATTTATTTTTGCAAGAGGTATAGCAAAAAGACTTTGCGTTTGCTAAGCTTTTGATATGGAAAACAAGGTTATCATAATCGCGGGAGCGACCGGCTCGGGCAAGTCTGCTTTGGCGCTGAAACTGGCGCAGGATCAGGCGCAGGGAAGCGTCATTATCAATGCTGACAGTATGCAAGTGTATCAGGATTTGGCTTTGCTCACCGCCAGGCCTTCGCTCGAGGATATGAGCAAAGTGCCGCACAAGCTTTACGGCTTTTTAAGCGGGGAGCAAAGGTTTTCGGCGGCGGCGTGGGCGGCTATGGCGGCAGAGGAGATAAAGGCCGCCTTTGCGAAGGGCGTGGTTCCTATCGTGGTTGGTGGGACGGGACTTTACATATCCGCGCTGGTAGATGGTTTGGCGCCTGTGCCTGATGTTCCTTCAGAGATAAGGCAAAAAGTGCGGGCTATGGATATAGACGAGGCAAGGGCTCGGCTTCACGAGGTTGATAAGGACTTTGCCTTTACCGACAAGCATCGCGTGTTTAGGGCTTTGGAAGTGTATCTTGCCACCGGCAGAACGCACACTTCATGGCAGCAGCAGCCAAGGCAAAGGCTCATTGATGCGGCGTTTGAGAAGCGGTATTTAGAGCCGGACAGAGTGGAGCTTTATGAGCACCTTAATCAGCGCTTTTTGGATATGCTAAAGGCAGGTGCCGTGGA
>CACZRW010000109.1 GCA_902783675.1 uncultured Pseudomonadota bacterium
TAGCACCTGATTTTTAATTATTTTCGGCGCCCTCTTTTCTTTATCTTTTCTCGTGCTATGCTACTGCCATGACCAAAAGAAACGATTTCACAAAAATAAGACGCAATTTGAAATTATACCCGTGGCTGTATTTTTTCCGCGGGTGCCTGCCTTCCGTTGCCATTGCGATTTTGTTTTTTGAACAGGTGACCGGCTCATACTTTTTGGCTTCGCTTATTTTTGCAATCGTTTTTATTTCCATTTCGATTTTTGAGATTCCCTGCGGCATGTTTTCCGACCAGTATTTAGGGCGGCGCAAGACTCTTATCCTTGGTGCAATAGCGATTTTTGCGACTTCCTTTTTCTATGCGACGGGCGGAGTAGTAGAAAGTTTTTCTTTCTTTGTCATCGGTGCAATTTTGGAAGGCCTGTCCGAAGCGTTTATTTCGGGCACTAACGAAGGGCTGCTTTTTGAAAGCATGGTGGAGCTCAGAAAAGGCAAGCACTTCCACGAAGTATCGGGCAGGTGCCAGGCTTTATGGCAAGCGGGAATGGTTATCGGCACAAGCCTCGGCTTCGGCGTCGCCTATTTTTACTCATTGCAAACCGCGATGTGGCTAAACCTGATTTTCGCTTTTGCAATGTTTATCATCACCCTCTTTTTGGTTGAGCCGAAGTGCTTAAAAAAGCCTCACCGCACGAATGTATTTTTGCACATGCGGCAATCTTTACACAACATGATAAGCAATCCGCTCATAAGGACAATCACCTGCGCGCGCCTTTTAAACTATAGCGCGGGCGAAGTTTTATATCGTTTTGAAGTTGCCTTTTTCAATGTCTTGATTCCTCTGTGGGCGATTACCTTTGCCAGAATCGAGCGCCAGCTTTTAGGCGTGATAAGTTTCTGGTTTTCGGGTCCGGTCCTTAATCGCTTCAGCTTCAAAAAGACCCTTCCCGCCGTAGTGGGAATTGATGTTGTGACAAGGTCCTTCGGCATAATCATAAACTCGGTTGCCTCACCGTTTATCTTACCTTTTTCGAACTTGGTTTTCGGAGTGGAAATGACCGCTTCCGACACCCTTTTGCAACGCGAGTTTTCAAGCGAGCAACGAGCCACCATTTTCTCGCTCATTTCGCTTTTGGTAAACATATGCAAAGCACTGTTGTATGTGCTGATAGGAGTAGTTGCGGATTGGTGGGGAATATGGCTGGCGATGCTTGCGGCCATAACGATAAAAGGCTCGTCCATTCCCCTTTACCTTAAAATCTCTAAATTGATAAAGGACTAGCTGCCGCCGCCTTTTAACCTTTTTTAATTCCTAATTCCCGATTTCTGTGTTATTCTCCCTTAAAGAAAACACGGCAAGCTAAAGGATAACAAATGTTTAAAGGTTCTTTTACGGCACTGATTACCCCTTTTGACAAGGGGGAAATAGTCCTTAAAACTTACGAGAGACTGATACAAAGGCAGATTGACGAAGGGACGGAAGGGCTTGTTCCTTGCGGCACCACGGGCGAGACCCCGACCTTTTCCGAAGCCGAGCATTTGGCGCTTGTCGAGTGCGCGGTAAAGACGGCGGCAGGGCAGATTCCGGTGCTTGCGGGCGCGGGCTCCAACTCTACTGCCAAGACTATCGAGCTGGCAAAAAAGATAGAAAAGCTTGGCGCTGACGGCTTGCTGATAGTAACACCTTATTACAACAAGCCCCCGCAGGAAGCGCTTTTTAATCACTATAAGGCGATTCACGATGCGACCGACATTCCCATACTTCTTTACAATGTCCCCGGGCGCACCGGCATTGACATGACGGCCGAGACGGTGGCAAGGCTTGCCGAGCTGCCTCGCATTGTCGGCATAAAGGACGCCACAAACGATCTTACGCGACCGGTAAAGACGCGCCTTTTGATAGGCGAAAGGGACTTTTGCCAAATGTCGGGCGAGGACGCCACGGTCGTGGCTTTTCTGGCGCAAGGGGGGCATGGCTGCGTATCGGTATCCTCAAATGTTGCCCCGAAAATGTGCGCTGATTTGCACAAAGCGTGGCGCGCAAAAGATTTTGCAACCGTAAGCAAACTTCGCGACATTTTGCAACCTTTGCACGCGGCGATGTTTTGCGAAACCAACCCCGGACCTTGCAAATATGCGATGAGCCTTATGGGACTTTGTTCTGCCGAAATGCGCCAGCCCCTATGGGAAATCAGCGACAAGTCGAAACATACGGTCAAGGACGCTCTTATAAAAACGGGACTTTTATAGATGGATAAAAAGCGCAAAGAACTGCTGTCCACGGGGACGATTGCCCGCAACAAAAAAGCCGGCTTCAACTATTTTTTGGAAGAGAAGTTAGAGGCCGGGCTGGAACTTTTCGGCTCGGAAGTAAAGTCTTTGCGCCTTGGCAAAGCGAGCATTACCGAGGCTTATGTCGCCGTCGCCGACGATGGTTTAGAGCTTGTGAATGCGACCATAGAGGAATACCCCGGAGCGACCGTTTTCCAGCACAAACCCACTCGCCCTCGCCGCCTTTTAATGCACAAAAAGGAAATGAAAAAGTTCATCGGCGGAGTAAAGCGTAAGGGCTACACGATAATTCCCGTTTCGCTTTACTTTAACTCGCGAGGAATTGCGAAAGTTGAAATTGCCCTCGCCACGGGCAAGAAACTTTTTGATAAGCGCGAAACGCAAAAAGAGCGCGATTGGAACCGCGAAAAATCCAGACTGATGAAAAGGGGTTAAGGGTCGGTTTAAAATTGCTTCTCCCCAGCCCTCCCCGAAGGAGAAGAAACCTTAACTCTTAACCTGTAACCTAGGAGCGAAACCCCTTTTATCTCTCATTAACTTTATTAGTCATATTTGCGCTATAGGCGACGAACAAATTCTTAAGCCTGTTTACAATCCCTGTTTTTTGCTTCTCGGGGATTAGCTCTTTTCCATGTTTCTTTCTCCAATTCGCTTTACATTCGGCTATTTTCTTTTCGGATAAACCCGCTATCACCTCATCGGGGATATAGTCGGGAATGTATTTAATATTATTACAGCCAAAGCACCAAATTTCTTTTATTCCCATTGGAACACCTTCAAGAGAAGTGATGGATGTGCTACAGCAATGAAGCTCTTTCAAACCCTGTGGCAGTCCTTCAAGCGAAGTTATGTTTGTGAAGGAACAATCAAGAAATTCCAACCCCTCGGGTATGCCTTCAAGCGAAGTTATGCGAGTCTTCCCGCACCAAAGTGTTTTCAAGCCCTGTGGCAGACCTTTAAGTGAAGTTATCTGCGTGTCGTAGCACCAAAGCTCCTTCAAGCCCTGTGGCAGCCCCTCAAGTGAATTTATGCGAGTATTTCCGCACCAAAGCGTCTTCAAGCCCTGTGGCAGACCTTCAAGTGAGGTTATAAGCGTGCCGTTGCAATAAAGTTTCTGCAACCACTTTGGCAGTCCTTTAAGCGAGGTTATACGCGTGTCACTGCAGCAAAGATTCTCTAAATCCTGTGGCAGACCTTCAAGCGAAGTTATGCGCGTGTTACTGCAAACAAGTTCCTTCAATCCTTTCGGAAGTCCCTTAAGCGAGGTTATGCTTGCGCCCCAGCAATCAAGTAGCCTTACTGTTAAGGTGGAAAGTTTTCTTGGAAATTCGGTAAAACGTTCCCACGAAAGGTCAAGCACATCAAACACTGCCCCTTCGGGAATATGCCAAAAACCGTCATACTTGATATCATAAATATCTATGAGAGGATGGTTTCCCTCAGACTTTCCCATTTGTTATTACTCCCTTTTGCTTTGTTTAGGGAAGCGATGCTACCATATTTTCCCAAAAAAGCAACAGCTCTCGCAGAAACATAAGCCCAAAAGCGAGCAAAATTCTAACGTGCATAGTCCCCAAAAAATCCAAAGAAAGCGTCGTGCTATTTCGAATCCAAAAA
>CACZRW010000110.1 GCA_902783675.1 uncultured Pseudomonadota bacterium
AACAAATACCGCCCTAAAAAGGACGGCATTGTTTGAGTGTTTGTGTTTATGGTGCCCCTAGCCGGAATCGAACCAGCACTCCCTTGCGAGAAGCAGATTTTGAGTCTGCCGCGTCTACCAGTTCCGCCATAGGGGCTTTTAAAAATGGTAGGGTGCTGATGATACTCAAAGAAAATGTCTAGTCAAGACAAAAAATACTTTCTTTTGATTTTGTTTTGGGCTAAAAGGTAGCCATATTTTTATGGCACATCAGCGAAAAAGGACATAGAAGATGGAGCAGACTGGCGATTGGCTTATGTATTCCTTCCTGCTGGACGGTAAAGGCGGCGGGAGCTTGCTTTCTATGGATGATTTTAAGGCGTGGAAGCCTGCAAAGGGCGTCTTATGGATGCATATTGACTTGGAAGCCGCGGGGGCAAAAGAATGGCTTACTCAAAAAAGCGGCATTGATGAGCTTATTGTTGAGAATATATTGGAAGAGGACGAACCGCGGGCGCGCTGTCTCGCTCACGGCGACGGGCTTTATGTGGTCTTGCGCTCCATAAACCTTAATCCCGGCGAGGAGCCCGACGATATGATTCCTATTCGCATTTGGTGCGATAAAAACCGCATTATAACCATGCGCTCTCGCCCCTTTGTGGCGGCTCGTGAGCTGGAAAGGAAGCTTATCACCGGCGTCGGTCCTTATACCATAGGCGGGATGCTGGACGAGATTTGCTCGTGCGTGTTAGATGTGGTCGTGGCGGAAGTTTCGGACTTGGAAGACATTATCGATGATGTCGAAGAAAAGATTATCGCCAACAAGGACGATTCCGAGGAAGAAGAGCTTATGCTTCCTTTGTTGGAAGGGCGGCGCAAGCTCTCTACTATCAGGCGCTATCTTGCGCCGCAGCGCGATGCTATGGATTTAATGCCAAGGCAGCTGGTTACCTGGCTTGACAAGGAAGAGCGGTATCAGCTGCGCGAAAACGCTCATCGCCTTACCAGAATTATGGAAGATATTGATTCCTTGCGTGAGCGTGCGCACATTAACATGGACGCTTTGAACGGGCGCTTTTCCGGTGATTTGCAGAAGAACTTGTTCGTGCTTTCCGTGATTGCCACTTTGTTTATGCCTCTTACCTTCCTTACAGGCCTGTTCGGTATGAATGTCGGAGGGATTCCTTTGGCGGACGATCCTAACGGCTTATGGATTTTGACCGGCGTGTTTACGGTGGCGATTTTGATGCTGGCGCTGGTGTTTAAGCGGTTGAAGTGGTTCTAAATGTCGGTAGATGATGATATACAAAAGGCCGCTTCGCTTATTAAAGAGGGCGGATTGGTTGCCTTTCCCACGGAAACGGTTTACGGGCTCGGGGCAAATGCCTATGACGACAAGGCGGTGGCGGCGATATTTGAAGCAAAGGGCAGACCGCAGTTTAATCCTTTGATAGTGCATGTTGCCACTGTAGAGGCGGCGCGCGAGGTGGTTCATTTTAACGCTATGGCCGAGGTATTGGCAAAGCAGTTTTGGCCGGGGCCGCTTACCTTTGTTTTGCCGAGGAAAGATAAAAGGGTGTCGTATCTTGTCAGCGCGGGTTTGGAGACGCTGGCGGTGCGTATGCCTTCTCACCTTATCGCAAATAAGTTTTTGGCGGCCTGTGAGGTGCCGGTTGCCGCGCCTTCGGCTAATATATCGGGCAGGGTGAGCCCCACTAGATATGAGCATGTCGCCGAGGCTTTGGCGGACAAGGTCGGCATGATTTTGGACGGTGGTGCGAGCGAGGTCGGGCTGGAGTCCACCGTTGTTGATTTAACCACCGAAGTGCCGGTTTTGCTCAGGGCCGGCGGAGTTACTCTTGAGGATTTGGAAAAGGTGCTCGGGCAAAAGGTTATTGTCTCCGGAGAAAGTGCTCCGGCTGCGCCCAGGTCGCCGGGGCAGCTTTTGTCGCACTATGCGCCGTCTTTGCCGGTTAGGATAAATGCCGAATATGCTCGTGAGGGTGAGGCTTTCCTTGGCTTTGGTAAGTGTGAAGGCGCAACTTTGAACCTTAGCAAAAGCGGTGATTTGAAAGAGGCGGCGGCTAATCTTTTCGCCTTTTTGCGGTTGCTTGACAAGGCAGAGGATTTTAGCGGGATTGCGGTTGCGCCTATCCCCAGCGTCGGTATAGGGCTTGCCATAAATGACAGGCTTAGAAGAGCCGCGCGGCGATAGGTATTTATAAAAGGCTATCTTGCGTCAAGAATACGCATGGAGTTATCCAAGATGTTCTCAAACGAGAAGCCGTAGTTGGCTTCCAAGTCTTTGGTAATCTTGCCGATTGCCTGCATCATGGGACTATCTCTGCCGCCGCTGTTTTGGATTTTGTTAATATCTTCTACCAAGGCTAAGCGGGTCTTTTCCGGGGCGTTGGCGATGGCCGTGTCAAGAGAATCCGGGACGATGTAGCCAAGCCTGCGCAAGTGTTGCGACATTGAAAGAATGTTCTGCTTGTTAATTTCGGGGGCAATCATTTCCTGTCCCATGGCGACATTCCAGGTTGTGTTTGTGCCTGTCCAAGTGGGAAGCGGCAAATCGCGAGGATTGGTCGGGTCAGGGGCCTTTGCCGCCGCGGGAGCAGCAGCTCTTTGCGCTACGGCGCTACTGGCGGCGGTCGTAACCGTTCCCGTTACTTGTGCGCCGGTTGAGGAGATTGATGTATCTGCCCAAGGGTTAGATGAAAGAGTCGCAGGCTCTGCGGTATAAACAGTTCCGCCGCTGGCAACATTGTTCGCTACGGAGAGCGGGACATAAATGGTGTGCTGTTGTTGGGCACCCGTTGCCGGGTCGGTGGTGGAGACTACTAAGGGATAATACTGCTGCGCAACCGCGGCGCTTGTTCCCATGGCAAGGGCAAAAACCAAAGCAATGCCTGATAACAAAATCCTGTTTTTCATCAATGTTCCCCTTCAAAAAACATTTTTTACCAAAACTTATGCGGGCTATTCTAACACACTTTTAAACATAATGAAAGTTACAAACGTATTACAAAATGTCTTTGCTTTTATGCTATAAATAGAATAGAAAAAGGGTATGAGACACTATATTTTGTTATTCTTGGCACTTGGCTTTTTTCCTATAGTCGCGAACGGGGCGGCTACGATAGAGGATAAAGATGTATGCTTTTACCAAACTTACAAGAATGAAAAAGCCTTTGGGATAGAGGAAAATCTGCTCGCCAGCATAGCGGTGGTGGAGACGGGGCGTTATAATCCCAAGCATGGCTTGAAAGTTCACCCTTGGCCGTGGGCGGTTACCTCGGCACGGGGAAACTTCTACTTTGATTCCAAGGCCGAGGCAGTGGCTTATGTAAAGGATTTGCAAGAGCAGGGGGTAAGGAGCATTGATGTCGGGTGTATGCAAGTGAACTTGCGGCTACACGGGCATAACTTCGCCAGCGTGGAAGACGCCTTTTCACCGGATATCAATACCGCCTATGCGGCAAAGTTCTTAAAGAGACTGTATGCGGCGCACGGGTCTTGGGAAAAAGCAGGGGTGGCTTACCATTCCAGCATTCCCGAAAAGGCGGCAAAATATGGGGCAAAGCTTCTGAAAGCAAAGGCTATGCTTGACGCGAACACGAGCAAACTGGACATTGCCGATTTGTCGGTGCCGCAATCCATTGCTTCGCTTCCGATTACCGTTGCGATGAAAAATAAGTAATAAAAAGGCGGCAATGTGTGGCCATATAAATGAAAAAGCCCCGCAAAAGCAGGACTTTATCATTGTCAGGAGATTCAAAAACAGAGATTGAAAAAGATTAAATCTTCGTTTCTTTGAATTCTACATGCTTTCTGAGCTTCGGGTCATATTTTTTCATAATCAGCTTTTCGGTCAATGTGCGGGGATTCTTTTTTGTTACATAGAAATATCCCGTATTGGCAGTGCTCTCAAGCCTTATTTGTACTACTGTAGGTTTAGCCATTTGCTTATTCCTTAGTTAAATAGTGTTTGAAAAGGTTTACTTAGAAACCTACGATCATCCGACGCTTGCGTTCCAATTTGCGTGAACGGCGGATAGATTCCGACTTTTCGCGTGCTTTTTTTTCGGACGGCTTCTCATAATTGCGACGAAGTTTCATTTCACGGAAAACACCTTCGCGTTGCATTTTTTTCTTTAATGCCTTCAAAGCTTGGTCAACATTGTTATCGCGAACAATTACCTGTACTATTTCAAACACCCCCTTATCAAGGTACGCTAAATTAAAATCATGAGAAAACAGCAAAAGTGCGCCACTTTTCTCACATGTGGGGGCTGTTTATAACCGAAAAACAAAGTCTTGTAAAGCTATTTCTTTGTAATTGCGAAAGTTATTTTGCCGGTGCCAAGTTCCTCGGTGTGAGCAGACGAGGTAAGTCCTTCGTCTTTTTCCATCGCCAGTGCCAGCACTTGTTCCATAATGTAGTCCTTATGCTCGGTAAGGGCGGCGGCAATCGTTTCATCTTCGGTCTTGTAAGTAAGCCCGATACGGTCGGAAACATCAAGCTCGCTTTCTTTGCGGTGGTTTTGGACCATGCGGACAAAATCTCTGGCTATGCCTTCACGCTCCAGCTCGGGGTGGACGGTCGTGTCCAGCACCACAACGGCGGTGTTATCGGGCAGAGCCGAGCCGCTTACTCCTTCCTTTAATTCAAGGCGAAG
>CACZRW010000111.1 GCA_902783675.1 uncultured Pseudomonadota bacterium
AAAAAGCTCCGCTGATGCGGAGCTTATTTGGTGCCCAGAGACAGAATCGAACTGCCGACACGGGGATTTTCAGTCCCCTGCTCTACCGACTGAGCTACCTGGGCACATCCTTAAAGGAGTTTGGGTTATAGAATATAATCCCCTCTTGTGCAAGTGTTTTTTGCTTTCCTAAGCGAATTATTCGTTTACGGACAGGAACTTTTCCGCCTCAAGCGCGGCAAGACAGCCCGAGCCCGCGGCAATGACAGCTTGGCGGTAAAGCGGATTTTTCACATCGCCTGCCGAAAAAACGCCGTCAATGTTCGTGGCGGTCGAGTTCGGCTTGGTAATGATAAAGCCCGCCTCGTCCGTATCAATTTGTCCGGCAAAAAGGCTTGTGTTCGGGCGGTAGCCGACAGCAATGAAAACGCCGTGCGCAGGAATGCTTCTTTCTTCCTCGGTCTTGACATTCTTAACCTTTACCGCGGTGAGCCCCAGAGGATTTTCGGTGCCCGTGAACTCGGTCGGAACGGAGTCCAACACCATCTCAATCTTGGGATTGGCAAATGCTTTTTCCTGCAGCACTTTTTCAGCACGGAAAGCATCGCGGCGGTGGATCAGATACACTTTGCTTGCAAGCCCCGAAAGATAAAGAGCTTCCTCAACCGCGGTGTTGCCGCCGCCGATAACGCACACTTCTTTGCCGCGATAGAAAAAGCCGTCGCAAGTGGCGCAATACGACACGCCGAAGCCGCGGTATTTGTCTTCGCCCGGAATGTCCATTTTACGAGGCGAGGCGCCGGTCGCGATAATCAAAGTGTCGGCAATGTAAGTATCGCCGGAATCTCCTTTGCACACAAAAGGACGCACCTTTAAATCCGCTTCGGTAATAGTGTCGTAAAGGAGTTTAGAGCCAACGCGCTCGGCCTGCTTTTGCATTCTTTCCATAAGCTCCAAGCCGCCGATTTCTTCTTCAAAGCCGGGATAGTTTTCTATGCCGGATGTGGTGGTCAATTGCCCCCCTAATTGCATGCCCGAAACAATCAAAGGCGCGCGGTTCGCTCTTGCGGCGTAGATGCCCGCGGTCAAGCCCGCAGGACCCGAGCCGATGATGAGAACCTGAGTTCTATGCTCTGTCATTTTGTCTTTCCGTTATTTGTATTCTATTGATATTACAGCATAATTCTTGATGCCCGAAGGAGCGTTTACTTCCACTTCGTCATCAACCTGCTTACCTATCATTGCTTTGGCGATAGGGGATTCAATTGAGATAAGTCCCTTTTTAATATCGGCTTCGTGGCGGCCGACAATTTTATAGGTAATTTCTTTTTCGGTGTCCTCGTCCATCAAGGTCACGGTCGCACCGAAAAGAATCTTATCCGATTTGATTTCGGCAGGATCAATGATTTGGGCGCGAGCGGTTACATCTTCAAGCTCGGCAATCTTGCCTTCGGTAAAGGCTTGGCGCTCCTTGGCCGCGTGATATTCCGCGTTTTCCGAAAGGTCGCCCTTTTCCCTTGCTTCTTCAATGGCGGCGACAATCTCGCGCCTGTCAACCGTGATGAGCTTGGTCAGCTCCTCGTGCAGAGCGGCAAAGCCTTCCTTGGTCATCAATACTTTCTCTTCCATTTTCCTTCTTCCTTTCTTCCCTTTTTCTTTCTTTTTCCTTTATTTAGAAAGACTAAAAAAAATGCGCTTAAAAAATTAAGCTGCAAAGGTTGATCCTATGTCTTTATGTAAAACCAGCCTAGGGGATTTTAGCGCGCTTGTAAAGAGGTTTAAGGGGATAGGTTGGTTTATAAGGTGATAAGGTTAATGAGGAATGAGGAATGAGGAATGAGAAATGAAAGGGACTTCGTCCCCGGGTGAAAGTTTAAGGTTGAAGGGTTAATAAAATAAATTTTATTTTTAAACTTATAAGCTCATAAGCTTATAAACTTATTCATTCCTAATTCCCCTGTCCCCCGTTTACACGCCTTTTTTTATCGCCTATATTGTCCTTAAAGGGAGATTATCATGAGACCTTCTTGGGACGAGTATTTTATTGAAGTCTTGCACGCCTTGCAAAAACGAGCTTCGTGCGATCGCGGCAAAACCGCTTGCATTTTCACCAAAGACCACCAAATTTTGGTAACCGGCTATGTCGGCAGCCCGCCGGGCTTTCCGCATTGTGACGAGGAAGGCCATCTTCTTAAAAAGATGATGGACGATGACGGCAATATAAAAGAGCATTGCATCCGCACGATTCACGCCGAACAAAACGCCATTTGCCAAGCCGCAAAAAGAGG
>CACZRW010000112.1 GCA_902783675.1 uncultured Pseudomonadota bacterium
TCGCATTCCGGAACTTTACGAGCAGCAAGTTTACGAACACTGCGCCGATGTAAATTGCGATGCGGAAAAGTGCCTTAAGGATCACTGTCTCAAAGTAAGAACGATTTTTTAATCAAGAGCGGTTCTAGCCGTCTAATCACTTAATCAAGCGCGAAAAAAAACAAATCCCCGCCCCTTAAAAAGGGCGGCTTTTTTTAACTTAACTTAATTTTTAACTTTAACACTTTTAAAGAAAGGAAAATAAAATGTTAGATTTTATCATAACCAACATTGACACGATTTTTATTGTCATCACCTCTGTTATAGCGGGCGCATCGGCGATTGCCGCCATCACTCCGAACACGACTGATGACAAGATTATCGCCGCCGTGAAAAAGGTCGCCGACTTTTTGGCGCTTAATATCGGCAATGCTAAAACCGCAAGCAAACAAGACTCTGCGGCAGGCTAACATGCCAAGCATAATCGCAAGCGTCATAAACGCGGCAGGGGAGTGGCTGGTAAAGCTGCTCCCCCTCATTTTATCGTATAGAAAAGGAAAACAAGATGCCGAACTCTCCATTCTTAAAACCACCAACACCGTCATCAAAAAGCAAAATGAAATTGCGAGCGAGCCTTGCCTTTCTAGGGCTGAGCTTATGCGCCGCCTGCACGATGGCGAGTTATAGCGCCGCGCCAAAGGACACCTGCCCGCCTTTTCCCATAGCAGGCAAAGAAGTAGCCGCCGAACTTGAATCAATAGATGAAGCCTCGCACCCTCATTTGTGGCTATGGCTGGGAAGGCTGGAAAAACTAAAAAGACAACTTGCCGCCTGTAAGGAGCAATAAATTAAAAGGATAAAAGCGCAAAAGACAAAGGCGCAAAGTCCTGCCCGCCGCTAGATTTTCTTTAAAAGATCTTCGGGCTTTTTGCCGGTCCGTTCCATCTCGGCGATAATGTCGTCGGGCGTGACCAGCTCAATGTTTTCCAAAGGAAGCTTGGGCACTTGTTTGATAGGCACGACATAGGTCCGCGCGGCGGTTTTGGGATCTTTAAGCTCTACCACAAAGACCTGCTTCGCCTCATATACGGGCTTTTGCATTTCTTTGTTGATATAGTCAAGCATAACGGTTTGCCCGCGGCGGCGATAGAACATGGCGTGATCCTTGCCGTCATAAAGTATCATGGGATTTTCCGGTTCCATATCCTTAACCGATATACAAACGATGACGCGTCCTTCTTTATCGGTCATAACCACATATTGCTTTTCCTGAATTATCATACCTGCCTCCGCATTACAGGCGAAATTCTACTCTAAACCCTTTAAAAAGAAAAGAGTTATTGTAAAAACAAAAGCTAAATGCTATAAAAACGGTCTTTTAAAAGGGGAAAACGGAAAGTGAGAGAGGTTGATTTAACCAAAGGCAAATTGTCTTCGGCGCTGATAAAGTTTTCGGCACCGATTGTTCTTATGAACCTTTTCCACGCGCTTTACGGATTAGCGGACTTGTTTATCCTCGGGCACTTTACCCAAGGGAGCATAGGCGTCTCTGCCGTAGCCATAGGCTTTTCCGCCATTTTCATCTTTATGCTTTTCATATTCGGCATATCCACGGGTGCGACCGTGATGATAGGCAAGGCCTTCGGGGCCAAGGAATTGGAAGAGCTTGATAAAATAGTCGGCACGATGATGACGGTATTTTCCGCCTTGGGTATAGCGTGCGGCTTCGCCCTTTATTTTGCTTCCCCGTTGATAGTAAAACTTATGCAATCTCCGCTTGAAGTAGTGGAACCAGCCACCGTTTACATTCGCATTTGCGCCGGCAGTATGCTGTTTATCTCTTTAATCAATATGATAAGTGCGGTGCTGCGCGGGCTCGGCAATTCCATCACTCCGCTTTTGTATGTAGGGCTTTCCGTATCCTTAAACATAGTGCTCGACTTTATCTTTGTGTATTTCTTCGGCTGGGGAGTGGTAGGTGTAGCCGTTGCCACGGTAATAGCGCAACTTGTAGGCCTTGTCTTTGCGCTGTGGTATTTGCGCAAGCACGAGTTTTTGTTCATGTTCCGCCTTCAAGATTTTTGCTTTTGTAAAGATAAAGCCAAAGAGGTGTTTGTGCTCGGCATTCCCATATCGCTTCAAGATGTCCTTATCAACCTTTCTTTCCTGCTGATTTTCGCGCTTGCCAACAAGATGGGGCTGGCGTCATCCGCCGCCTATGGTATAGGGCAAAGGCTTTACGGCTTCACCATGCTTCCGGCTTTTTCGCTGGGCATAGCCTTAGCGGCAATCACCGCCCAACACATCGGCGCCCGCTACATTAAAAGGGCGAAAAAGGCGCTATTGTTAAGTATCGCTTATGCCTACATCTTTTGCGGCTTTTTCTTTTTTGTGCAGATTTTATTTCCCGAGTGGGTGATGGCTCTGTTCACGAATGATGCGGCGACCATAGCCGCGGGCAAAGAATACCTGCTGTCCTCAAGCTGGGAATTGTGGGTAATCGCTCCGACCCTTTGCATGCTGAACTTTTTCAACGGGTGCGGCAGAACGACTTTTACAATGATAATAAGCAGTTCCACAACTTTCCTTGTCCGCGTTCCCGCCGCCGTTATCCTCACTTATCCCGAAGGCTCGACCCTGTATGATTTAGGCTGGTCGGCGGTAATTGCCTGCACCATCGAAACGATTTTGTTCCTTATCGCTCTTAAAAGCGAGTTCTGGCGCAAGAAAAGCCTAAGGCGTCCCGCCGCCGCCACCAGACTGCCCGCTCCCCGCTCCTAGCAAGTTTTCTTTGCATAAAGACTCACGGCACGCACTTTACAATTTTAAATTTGCTTTTTCTGTGCTATAATGCCCGCTCTCTTATTTAGGGGTAGAGAAAGTAAGAAGTAAGTAAAAGGACAGACATGTATTTTTTGTTTGGCATTCTTATCATTGCAGCCGTTTCCGCCGGCGTTTTGTTAAGGCTTTTCCTGTGGCTTAAAAGAAAGCTGACCCCTAAGGCTCTGTCCAAGCCCTCTGCCAAGGCTACCGCCAAAGCCAAAGAAAAGCAGCGCCAACGCCAGCGCCAGCGCTCCCAAGCCAAAGCAA
>CACZRW010000113.1 GCA_902783675.1 uncultured Pseudomonadota bacterium
CCTTTTTTGCTTCTGGTGTCGCTTAATTCCATGCAAGGCGGCGTGCTTAATACCATGGGGAAGTTCGCCGCGCCCGCGTTCACCTCAACGATACTTAATCTTACCATGATTGCCGCTTTGTTCGGGCTTACGCCCTTTGTTAAAGGCGGGGCGGCGTTCGCGCTGTGCTGGGGTGTTCTTATCGCAGGATTCGTGCAGTTTGCCTTTCTTGCGTGGCACCTTAGGCGGCAAGATATGCTTTTGTATTTAAAGCCGCCGGCAAAGGTTTTGCTGCATGCTTCGCACGAGCTTAAACTCCTGCTAAAGCGCATTTTACCCGGAGTCGCTGGGGCCGGTATCTATCAAATAAATCTTATCGTTGATACTTTCTTCGTGTCGTTTGTGGGAGCGGGAGCGGTGTCGTGGCTTTACTATGCAAACAGGTTGTTCCAACTTCCCGTGGGGCTTTTAGGCGCGGCTATCGGCACGGCGCTTTTGCCTCTTTTGGCGCGGCAGATAAAGGCGAAAAACAAAAAAGGCGAAGAGGATTCGATGGGAAAGGCCGTAGAGCTTGCCTTTTTGGTGGCTATGCCTGCGGCGGCGGGGCTTTTCATTCTGGATGTGCCGATTATGGCGGCCTTGTTCCAATACGGCGAGTTTAATGCCGAGACGACTATCATGGCGGCAAGCGCTTTAGCGGCGTTCGCAATCGGTTTACCCGCCTATGTCGTGAGCAAAAGTTTGCTTCCCGCCTTTTTCGCCAGAGGTGATACGAAATCGCCGGTGCGAGTCGCAGGGATTGCGCTGGTGCTTAACGCCTTTTTGTGCTTCGTGCTGATGCAAAAAATGGGACATGTAGGTATCGCTTTGGCGACGAGCATAACCGCTTGGATAAATCTTTATCAGTATTACTTTATGCTGCGGCGGCGCGGGTTCTTGCCTATAAGAAAGGGGCTGTGGCAGAGGCTTTTGCGAGTCGTTTTTTGCACTTTGGCGATGAGCTTCGCGCTATGGTGCTCGCTTTTGTGGGTGAACGGAGCGCTTGAGGACTGGACGAGTCGCAGCATGGTGGTGCGCGTGGCAATCTTGACGGGCTTGGTCGCATTAGGCGGGGCAGTCTATGCCGGTGTGGCTTTGGCGGTAGGGCTTAAAAAAGTGTTTAAATAGGCAGGATTTGCCCCCCCCTCCACACACTCGGATTTGCGAGGCAAAGGGGCGGAAGTTTTTTCTTTTTTCTAAAAACGCACTTATTTTTCAATAAGTTATTGTTTGGTAAAATGGCGTAATTTCTTATTCGCGAAAGTTTCTTAGGAATAGGGCGAGGGAGCTTTTGATAAGGGCGAGTTTTGAGCCGCTTCCGTAAAGGCCGCCTATAATGTTTTCAAGGTGCCTTTTTAAGCTGGAACCATAGGGTAGCCAAGTCATTGCCGAGGGGAAAAGCTGGCAGGACGAAGCTATGCTTACTTCATCGGAAAAGAACTCCAGCCCTCTTTTTCCGTGATAGCGCCCGATGCCGCTTTGCTTTATGCCGCCGAAGGGAAGTTCTGGAATCCCAACTGATTGAATTACATCATTTATATTGATATTTCCGGCATTTATGGAAGCGGCAATTCGAGCGGCTCTCGTGGGCTTTTTGGTGAAAACCGATGCGCTTAATCCATAGTCGGAATTGTTCGCAAGGGCGAGCGCGTCTTTATCCTTGCCGCTAAATCGCGCAATCGCCATGACGGGACCGAAAGTTTCGGCTTGCATGATTTGCATATTTTCCTTTGTATCCGCCAAAATTACGGGCGAAAAGCTTTTGCCGTCAAGCCGCCCGCAAAGCTGCTTTGCGCCCTTTTGTAAAGCGTCGGCGATAAGTGATTCAAGATAGGCGGTATGTTGCGGCTGGACGATTTTTCCTAAATCCTCTTTGGGAAGGGCAAGGGTTTTTTCCAGCACATTTGCGACAAAGTCATCATAGATTTTGTCCGCTACATAGATGCGCGAGGCGGCGACACAAACTTGCCCGGAATTACAAAAAGCTCCGAAAACTGCGGCATTAGCAGCGCGTTCTGGATTGCAATCGGCAAAAACCAGCATAGGAGATTTGCCCCCTAATTCCAGCAGGCAAGGGATTATCAACTCGCCCGCCGCTTTGCCGATTAAGCGTCCGACAGCGGTGCTTCCGGTGAAGAAAATGCGCGAAGGCTTCATATAAATCAATGAGTTAGCGACATCGCCTTTGCCATAGGCTATTTGGACGGTATTTTTAGGAAAGCCCGCCTTTGCGAATAATTCGGCGCACAAAGTGCCGATGTCAGGGCTTGCCTCCGAGGGTTTAAGAATGGCGGTATTGCCCGCGGAAACGGCGGTTATAAGCGGAGCCATAGCCAGATAAAAAGGAAAGTTCCACGGCGAAATAATCAAGGCAACGCCCGCCGGACGCAATTCCGTTTGGGCCTTTATGCCGAAAAAGGCGAAAGGAATCGCGACCTTGTCCTTCTTTAGATATTTAGGCAAATTGCGGCGGTAATCCTTGATAAAGGCAAGGGTGGGAAGGACTTCGGTTAACAGCGCTTCGGTTTCGTTTTTGCCTACCGCGGCGTGAATCCTTGCCGCTATTTCACTTTGTCTTGCGGCGATGACTTTTTGTAAGTTCGTAAGTAATTGTATTCTTTTACTTATTGAGGTTTTAGAAAAGCCTGTAAAAGCCGTTTCCGCAGCGGAAAAAATACTTTTAAGCTCTTTTGCTTTAGTGGTTTCGGTCTTGTTTTTCATCACGTCAACCCCCCTTGTAATGCGGCAAAATAGCCTTTTTATCAATGTGTAAAAAGCTTTACCTGTTTACTTAATGTTTAGTATTTTACCATAATCTTCGGGATTCGAAATATGTTTTTAAGTTAAAGGCGTGAGCCGAGGAGGCGCAAATGGATGAAATGTTTCAAGCCGCAGAGCTGAAAGTCCCTTTGAATCAGGAGTTTCTGCCCTTAGTTCTTTCCTATGTCGAAAGCTCGGCAAAGATTTTCGGATTGGGCGAAAGCGAGACAACGCCTTTAATCTTGGCTACCGAGGAGATTTTTTCCTTTTTGATGTTTAATGCAAAAAGTGCCGATGAGCTCGCGCTTAAATGCCGCTATCGCGGATCGTATTTGGAGCTGATTGCGAAGTTTACGGCGGAAATGCTTCCCGTCGAGTCGCTTAACCTTACTTCAAAAATATCCGCCGATGACGACAGCGCGCTCGAGTCCATGGGCTTGATGATTGCGGCGCGGTCCGTGGATAAATTGCACCTTGATATCGATGACGAAGGCAACATGCTCCTTTATATGATAAAGAACAAAATGTATAAGAAGCTTGAGCCCGAGCCGATGCCGGAAATAACCTATGGCGAAAGGTTTACCGCCGTGGATATCGATGTTGAGCGAATCGAGGAGTTTTGCAAACTCGCGCTGGCTAAATATCACGGGACGCCGGCGGCAGAGCTTGTCGAGTATCCGGAGCGGTTGGCGGATATGATCTCCAGAGGCGACTTTGACGGTTGCTTTGTAGAGGATGAAAAAGAGCAAATCGCCGGTGCGCTTTTGTGGAAGAGTGACGGTAAGGCACTTATCGGGCACGGGCTTTATCTTTTCACCCAAAGCGAAGTCGCGGCGGCGGCTTTAATCGACGGGTGCTCCGTTCGCAGCGTTATGCTGAAGCCCTTTTTGCTTTTTATAAAAGACGCAACCGAAGATACTAAAGGTATGTTTTTAAAGGTAAAATCATCGGCCTACTTAACAATGAATCCTATGGATAAAGTAAGCGGGGTTTATTTGTGTCCGCGGCTGGTAAGCTATGTCAGGGACTATTTTAAATACTTGGGAATCGCTAAAAACATCTATGAGCAAATGGACGATATCGATGACATATCAAAGCTTTCGCCTAAAAGCGCTTTTGCCGCCGATGTTGATAAGGAGAATAAAGCCGTCACGCTTTCGGTTTTATGGCTGGGGCAGGACGCCGTGCAAAACCTTAAAAATCATGTAGAGGTCTTGCAAAAGGAAGGCTTCTTGAACATTACCTTTCTTTTGGAAATGAGCAAGCAATCCGATGCCGTTATGGGTGAGTTCCTTTTGCAGGCGGGCTTTACGCCGGATGTGATTATTCCGGAAACGGCCGAGGGCGACATTTTAACTTGGAAAAAAGTCATTTCGTAAAGCACCGAGAGCGCGCCGCGAATCTTGGGCGTCTCGCGAGTCTTACGAAGCTTTAGTTTTCGTTCGCTACTAAGCCGCAAAAAAGCAAAGGACGATTAGCTTTTGAACGAGTCGTTAATCTCGTTGTTATAGTCCGTTATCTTGTCCTTTTGTTTAGCAAGTTGAATCGCCAGCTTGTTTATGGCTTCATCAAATGCTTTGTAAACATCGGGGCTGGAATCGTGGGATTGAATCATCAAATTAGCCGCCGCGTGAACGGATATATCAACTTTGGTAAAGTCGCCTTCCTTAGTGAATACGGCGTCGGCGCTTATCGCCCTGTCAAAGTATTTTGCGACGGTTTTCGTAAGGGTTTCGGTGGCGTATTTTGTCAAGGACTCGCCCAGGTCAAATTGCTTGCTTACTACTGATGTTTGCATTTTAAATCTCCTTTTAAACAAATAACATTATAAACTTAAAACAGAATTATAAACTGAACTTTTCGCCAAGGTAAACATCGCGGACATTTTGGTCGGATACAATTTCGTCGGGGCGACCTTCCTTTAACACTTTGCCGTCATGCAAAATGTAGGCCCTGTCCACAATTTCCAAAGCCTCGCGCACATTATGGTCGGTAATCAAAACGCCGATGCCGCGGTTCTTTAAATGCGCGACGAGTTCGGTTATCTCTCCGACGGCAATGGGGTCAATGCCCGCAAGCGGCTCGTCAAGCAAGATGAAAGAGGGCTTGGTGGCAAGCGCTCTGGCAATTTCAACGCGGCGACGCTCACCGCCCGAAAGAGACACCGCCGGAGTGCGACGCAAATGTCCGATGGAGAATTCGCAAAGCAGGCTTTCCAAAGTTTCTTCGCGCTTTTCCTTATCCTTTTCCACAACTTCCAAAACCGCGCGAATGTTTTCTTCAACATTAAGACCGCGAAAGACCGACGCTTCCTGGGGCAAGTAACCTATGCCCATGCGCGCGCGCATATACATCGGAAAGCGCGTGATGTTCGTGCCATCAATGTAAATGTTGCCGTAGTCGGGGGATACAAGTCCCATAATGCAATAAAAGCTGGTAGTCTTACCGGCGCCGTTAGGTCCGAGCAAACCTACCGCCTCGCCCCTTGTGACCGATACGGAAACATCGCGCAAAATAGGGCGCTTTTTAAAGGACTTGCCGATACAATCTGCCACTAATCCTTTGCTTTCCGAAACAATCTTAAAAGGAGAGTTCTCGTTTGGGGTATTATCCATTTTTATTTAAAATTATCCTTTACTGCTACCGTTACTGCCGTCGTTGCTTTCGCTTTTGCCTTCGCGGTTAATTTATTTAGTTTTAGCATCTTTCATGCTCTTTGGCAAGAATACGCCCCTTACCCTGCCGTCCGAGCCTTGGGACGGGGAGCCCGCAAAAAGCTTGCTTATGCCCGTTTTAAGGTTCACGGTCGCTTTCTCGCCTGTCATATAATTACCGTCTTTGGTTAATTTTACATTACCAAGCAAGACGGCAACACCGGTTTTGGGATTGTAGCTTGCCTTTTCGCCCGTTGCCGTTTCGGTTTTGGTTGAGATAACCACATTTCCGTCCGCGTTCATAAGCTCGACTTCCAAATTACCTTCGGCGTTTTCTTTGAATAAGGCCGAGATGGCTGTGGCGGTTAGGGTGTTCTCCTCGCGCAAAATCTTGGCGTCGCCGGTCGCCACGACAAGGCGCTTCTTCGGCATATATTCAAGACGGGCGGCGGTCACATGGTCGCCTTCGGATATAAAGTGCGCCGGGGCACCGGTCAGAGCCAGAATATCGGTGTCAATGTCATAATCGGCGCGATCGCCCTTTGCCGTGCTTTTGTCCGAAGTCATTTTTACGCCGCCGATGGCGGAGAGCTTCCATATTTCAGTGTTTTTACCAACAAGTGCTTGGCGGTAGTAGGCTTCGATTTTGTCGGCGTAAAGGTAGGACTCGCCGCGCTTGGCAATCGCGTCTTTGTTTGCGATGATTTTCTTTTCCTTTTGGTGAAGCTCGATTCCGTCTGCCGCAGATACTTCAATGGGCTCGCTTGAGGACGAGGCGGCAAAGTTTATTCCTTGCGCCGATACCGCAAACGGGAAGGCGAGCAATACTATCAATGAAAAATTAAAAAGTTTGAGCATGGCCTGTCTTAACCTTTCTTTTTTACTCTCTTATTTACCTTTTATTCTTGTTTGGAACTAAAATCAATTTTGCGTGCCCCGTAAACTTGATTATATCGCTTTTATCGGTGGTTTTGAGCCCCTCGGAAGTGATGGTGCCTTCGGGAAAAATGCCCGTCGTGGCAGAGCGGCTTTCCAAAGTGTGAGTGGATAAGTCAATCGTCACCTCGTCGGTCTTAAGCTCGTAACCGTCGTTTGTAAAAGCGTGAACAAAGCCCGTGAACACGGCAAGATTATCTTTTTGATACAGCTTGCCTTCGCGCGATTCCATGGCGAGCCAGGTCCCCGATTCCAAGAGAACACTCGCCTTTGGTTCGGTAAGAACGATAATGCGTGAGCCGGGTTCGGTTTCCTCGGCCAGCTTGGCAGTCATTTTAAAAGGCTGGTTCTTGCTATCGGTAGAGTAATAGCGCGAGTTTACTATGCTTAAGGTGTCGGTCTTGCCGGTGATAATCGGGCGCCCGATACCGAGCGAAAACTTCTCCTTTTGCGCGATAATTTGCGGCCACAAAAGCATAAGCGCAATCGCGCCCGCTGCGATGCTGGGCATGGCAAGCTTTAAAATGGCGACAATGCGATTGTGCTTTTTCAGCTTCGGACGGCGCTTTTCCATGTCGTAGGAAAAATGCACCTTTGTTATGTTGTTGCTTGATGTGGTTTTAGGAGTGTTTGCCAAATACCTTCGTCCTTATACTCATCTGTTCATCTGTTTGCAACGGGTGGGGTGGGGGTTAGGCAATGCCCGCGCGCATGCAATCGTGAACATGAATTATTCCCGCTAAAGCGCCTTTCTCATCGGTGACGAAAAGGCTGGTAATGCCAAAGCCGTTCATCATGGCAAGAGCCTCGCCGCCAAGTGCCTTTTCCGAGATGGTTTTGGGATTGGGAGTGAAGATTGCGCTTACTTTTTGTGCTGGTAAGTCTGCGCTCATTTTGCGGCGCAAATCGCCGTCGGTGATTATGCCGATGAGCTTATCGTCTTTGTCAATTATGCCGGTGCAGCCAAATCCTTTAGAGGTCATTTCAAGCAAAGCCTCCGACATGAGCGAGTCGGACTTAACCAAAGGTATCTCGTCCCCCTTATGCATTAAATCCTTAACCATAACCAAAATCTGTCCCAGTTTGCCGCCGGGGTGCCTGTCCCTAAACTCGTCGCGGGAAAAGCCTTTCTTCTCAAGCAAGACCATCGCTATCGCATCGCCGAGAGCCAGCGTTTGGGTGGTTGAGGTGGTGGGCGCAAGCCCCAGCGGGCAAGCCTCTTTGCTCTTGGGAAGCAATACCGTAATGTCGGAGTTCCTTGCTAATGTGCTTTCCGGATTGGAGACAATCGATATTAAAGGAATGCCATGGCGGCGGGTAAAGTTTACAATATCGCCGAGTTCGCGCGATTCGCCCGAGTAGGATATGGCGACAACAGTGTCGTCTTTCGATATCATGCCCAAATCGCCGTGGCTAGCTTCCGCGGGGTGAATGAAAAAGGAAGGTGTGCCCGTTGAGGCGAGCGTTGCGGCTATTTTAGAGCCGATGTGGCCGGATTTACCC